>NZ_JANSIA010000023.1:0-31994 GCF_047461835.1 Synechococcus sp. R60.1
TGGTAGTAATCCGTACTGAACATATTATACATTATTTTCAGTATAGTTGAGCTTATTATTGACTAGAGTCATGCTCTGATTTCTTCCTGCTTCCACGACCCATGACTGGTAGCGGAGTTGGCCTCTATGGTCGTTTCAGGTTAGTCTGAGACGCCCGAGCTACTGAGAAAAGCCCCGCCCTACCGCTATGGGGAAGTAAGCTAACGGCGCGCAGAGGACGTCAACAACCTTGGTCAGCAAACATGGACGGAGAGGGAGGGATTCGAACCCTCGACGGAGCTTTTGGGCCCCGTAACTTCTTAGCAGGAAGCCGCTTTCGACCACTCAGCCACCTCTCCAGGGCCAGGAAGGGCAATGGCAAGCTGGGATCCAGCCACCAGTTCACTCATTGTAGGGGATGGGATCCCACCCGGCAACTGCCCCCTGACCCGCCCTGCAAAGACTCCGTCCCGCTATCGCGATCAGCCGGGATCCCTCCTGGGGTTGGGTGAGTCTAGCTCACCACCTGCAGGTAAATATCGAAGCTGCCGCTATTGTCGCCGTAGCTGCCCTTGGCGTCATTGATGTTGAAGGCAATATCCAGGTTGGGATCCAGATCCACCTCTTGGGGCTGCTCTGGCGAGGACTCGAAAACCTGATGGGCCACCAGTTGGGCGTTGGGTTGAAACAGCACAATCCCGTAGCGGCAGAGGCCCGGGTAGCGCCACTCCTCAGGGGTCGGGATCCCTTTGCCAAGGGGCGAGCGGATGCTGGTGGAAAACGAGAAGCCATAGCGCCAAGCCACATTCCTGGGGAAAAAGCGGATACGGCTGGCCCGCAACGGACGCCCTTGCCAGCGTAAAATGTTGCCCGCCTCTTGGTTCACCCGCAGGTCACGGAAAGCCATCCAAGCCTGTAAAGCTTCTTCTTCAGGTTGGATCCCTTCGATGGCCAGGGCCTGGCTCCAATCCAAGTCACTGCCATCGCAGGTGATCTGCCGCGGAATTTGCGCCAAATCCAGTTGTGCCAACCCCAGAGTATCAGACGCAGATTGGGTAAACATCTATCTCTCCTGTTTCCATCTGATTTTTCAAAATGACTCCAGAAAGGATGGGCTCCCTCCCCAGAGATTGAGGAGCCGCAGGGATCCCAAAAATGTGTCTAGGGAAAGGTTGTAAGAGACCCCCATCCACATCCCTGCTGCTGGATGGAGAATGTCAGATGCACGATGCCCAACGGAGTTGAAAACCTCAAGCTCTTGCCCGACCGACGAGAGACTGGGAGTTCAAGCTCCTTTAGCAGATAGATCAACGTTACTTGATGAATAAAAGCTATTCCCGAAAAGATAGCCCTTTGCAATACTTTTTTAGGGAACCTTAGGGAGTTGTTAATTCCCTGTGACTCGGCTGCCAATGAAGGCCGGAACCCAAATCCAGGTTTGCTGCAGATCTTCCAGAAGCTTGTATTTTGGAACACATTAATGGTGTAATCCCCTGTTAAGCACTCTTGCGCTCGACCCCTGGGCTCTGCAGCGGCTTTCCACAGCCCAGAGCGCCCTGACAAGCGTTTTTGGTAAGATCACCCCTACAGGTCTCCCAGGGTGCCCGGCGCCCACGGCATGCACGACAACCCTACTTCCCTCTCTTCTGATTTCGAAGTCATCTCTCTGTCCAATCCTCAACAGGCCATGTCTTTGGCGGGCACTCAGGAGGCCAACCTGAGGTGGATCAGTCGCTCCAGCGGTGCTTCTGTAACGCTGCGCGGACAAGACCTGTACCTGAAAGGCACTCCCCAACAGCGGCAGCAGGTGCGGCAATGGCTAGAATTGCTGAGGCCGCTTTGGCAAACTGGGCACCCCGTCACTGTGATCGATGCAGAGCAAGCTTTTCGCGCCCTCTCCGGACAAGAGGCTGCCGCCTACCAGCAAGCACAAGCAGGGATTTTGGCCCGCACCCGCAAAGGGGAGCTTATCCGACCGAAAACGCCCCGCCAACAGGAGTACGTGCGAGCCATTCGCACCCACGACCTCTGCTTTGGCATTGGACCGGCGGGCACAGGAAAAACCTATCTGGCTGCCGTTGTGGCCATTGCTGCCCTACAAAACCGGGAGTACGAGCGTTTGATCTTGACTCGCCCGGCTGTGGAGGCGGGAGAAAAACTGGGGTTTTTGCCGGGGGATCTGGTGGAAAAGGTGGATCCCTATCTGCGGCCCCTTTACGATGCCCTGTTCGAGTTTATCGACCCGGCCAAGCTGCCGCAGTTGATGGAGCAGGGGGTGATCGAGGTGGCGCCGCTGGCCTATATGCGAGGCCGTACTTTGAGCAATGCCTTCATCATTTTGGACGAAGCCCAGAACACCACCCCCGAGCAGATGAAGATGGCCCTCACGCGGCTGGGATTCCGGTCGCGTATGGTGGTTACCGGGGATCTCACCCAAACGGATCTGGGCAAACATCGCATGTCCGGCCTGGCAGCGGCAGAGCGTATTCTGACAGGGGTAGAGGGGGTTGCCTTTTGCTACTTCGACCAGCGGGATGTGGTGCGCCACCCTCTGGTGCAGCGGATTGTCGATGCCTACGCCCGCTACGAGGGGCAGTCGTGAAGCTGAGGGTGCTCTTTTTCGACGCTGTGGGCACTTTGTTTCGGGTGCGGGGCAGCGTGGGCCAGGTTTACAGCCAGGTGGCAGCGGAGTATGGGGTAAGGGTGGATCCCCAGGCCTTGGATCGCGCTTTTGGCCAAGTTTTTGCCCAGGCTCCAGCCCCGGCCTGCCCAGGATTGACGGGATCCCCTTTGCGGGAGTGGGAGCGGACCTGGTGGCGCCAGGTGGTGCGGGAGACTTTTGCCCGGGTGGGATCCCTGGCTGCCTTCGGAGAGCACCGGTTTGAAGACTTTTTCGCCCAATTGTTTGAGCACTTTGCCGGGGCGGATCCCTGGGAGCTGTATCCCGAGACGCTGCCGGCTTTGCGGGCCCTGCAGCAGGAAGGGATCCGGTTGGGGGTGATCTCCAACTTCGACAGCCGCTTGCCCAGGGTGCTGCAGCAGTTGCAGTTGGATCCCTACTTTTCCACCCTCACCCTCTCCACCCAAGTGGGCTATGCCAAGCCCGATCCTCGCATCTTCCAAGCTGCCCTGGCCGCCCACGGGATCCCCCCCGCAGCCGCCGGCCACATTGGCGACAGCCGCCGCGACGATTATCAGGGGGCAAAAGCAGCAGGCTTGCGAGCCCTTTGGCTGGATCGAGAGGGGAAGGATAGCTCCTGCCCAGAGCGGATAGAAGATCTGTGGGGATCCCTGTCCATGCTCAATGGGCCGAAGCAGAATTGAGCAGCAGAGGGGCAAAAAGGCCATCCGGCTTGAGCAGGTAACGCCGCAGGTTCATCCGCCGCTCCAGCAGGCAAGCGTGGCCGCTCTGGGGCGAGATTTCTACCTGCGCCTGGGGCAGCCGTTCCGCCAGCCAGCCCACCTCCTGCACCGAGGGCAACAGGCGATCCCGGCCCCCTGCCACCAGCAAAGTCGGCATGGTCATCAACTCCAGGGGCAGCTTCTCCACAACAAAGGATCCCAGCAAAGCCAAGCGCTGGGCAGCCACTGTGGGCTCAACACTGTGAACTGCCTGGCGCAGCCGCTCCCGATCCGGCGGCTCCATTTGGCTGAGCTCCGCCAAAGCCCCCAACCCTCGCTCCGACAACTGGTGATAGAGCCCCGGTGGCAAAAAGGGCAAGAGAACATGTCCTGCCCACCACCAGGGCCTACGTCGCAGCGACGAGGCTGGATTGACCAAAATGAGGCCGCGGCACCGCTCCGGCCATTGGGCGGCCACCAACAAGGCCAGGCAGGCCCCAAAGGATTCTCCACACAAGTACGCCCCCGCTTCTAGCTGGGATCCCACCCAATCGGCCAGGGTTTCCCAGCTATCCCCCGCTTCCGGGTGGTTCAAACTCAGGGGGCGAATGCGAAACTCCCGCTGCAGAGCCTGCGCCTGCCGGTAAAACAACGTACCTGTGCCATCCATACCGGGCAAATACAGCAGCAGGGGCCGCTCCTGACCGACCGCTCCCGTTGCCGGGCTGACCAAGCTAGAGGCAGATGCTACCGGCTCGCCACTCAACTTTCTCATCTCTCTGCCAATCCCAATCGCACCTGTTCTCGGGCCGCTGCAGTTAGCTCTTGAATGACCTGCATTCGCTCGCGTCGGGATCCCTGGCGCTGCTTCCTGCCCACCCAAAGGGGGGATCCCACCCTGAGCACCACCCGCCGATACAACACCACCGGATGTCCCCCTTCCTGTTGAAATCGGGGTTCAGTGGGGTCAAACCAGCGGAAAAAAGCCATAGGAATATCTACTCCCCGCCATTCTTCCTGCGCCCACACCGCCACCGGCAGAATCGGCAAGGGATCCACCGCTGCCGCCAGCGCCAGGTGGGCAAAACCTGGCTGAAACCGCCCCACCTCCCCAGGCGAGGTCTCACGGGTGATCTGCTCCGCCCCTTCTGGGAAGATCCCCACACCCACCCCCGCTGCCAAACTGGCCTGCGCCTGGCGAAAAAAATGGATTTGCTGTCGGGATCCCTGCTTGAGGGGAATGCAGTCCAAAGCCAAGGCGATCTCCCGCAGCAGCGGCACCTGAGCCAGGTAGTAATGGCAGGCAAAGCGAATCGGTCGGCCCAACCCCGCGATCAGCACCGGTGCATCCAGAAAACTGCGGTGATTGCTCACCACCACCAGCGGGCCAGCAGGAACACGCTCCCCTCCCTCCACCCACACTTCCGTCTGGAAAAGGGTAAGCAACAACTGGGCCAGCATCCTGGGGTCTGGAGGCCAAGAGAGAGCAGAATTGGCTGAGAACGCTGCGAAGGATCCCATCAATAGTCCACCCCGCGCCGCAGATCGGCCCCCTGCTCGGCATAGTGCTTGTGGCTCACCATTTCCGAGTGGACAGAGGCCAGCTCAAAGTAAGGTAAGGGGGCATGGCACCGCCCCGTGATGATGATCTCCGTGTCCCGCGGCTTGCGCAGCAAAGCCTGGACAATCGGCTCCACGTCCAGCAGCTCCAGATCCACCGTCGGGTTCAACTCATCCAAGATGATGGTTTTGTACAGGCCAGAAGCGATGGCCGCCCGTGCCAACTCCCAGCCCCGCTCCGCTTCTACATAGTCGATTTCCTGTTGTTTGCCCCGCCAGACAATGGCGTCCCGACCGCAACGCTGGTGATCCACCAAATCGGGGTAGCTTTCCCGCAGGGCCCGAATGGCTGCATCCTCGGTGTAGCCCGTTCCCCCCTTCAGCCATTGCATGATCAGTACACGATGGGAGAGATCCTTACTGATGCCGCGCCCAATGGCTTGCAGAGCCCGACCCAGAGCGCTGGTGGATTTTCCCTTGCCGTTGCCGGTGTAGATCTCGATGCCGCTGGAAGGGGGTTGGCCGTTTTGGGGATCCGCCGTCCGACGCAGGCTGCGCATTTCCGAATGCAAATCCGCCAGGTCGATAATTGCCTTAGGAGCACCCCGACCAGTGATGATCACCTCCATGGCCTCCGGCTTTTGCTTGAGGGTACTGACCACCTCCTCCACAGGCAACAGGCCCAGATCCAGCACCGGGTTGAGCTCATCCAGCACCACCACCGAGTAAAACCCCGACGCCAAAGCCCCTTTGGCCACGTCCCAGCCACGGCGGGCCTCCTGACGGTCAAACTTGGTGATCTCGTCTGGGCCAAAAAACTCTCCCCGCCCGGTGCGCAATTGATCGATGAGATGGGGGAAGCCTCGCTGCAGAGCCGCAATGGCCGCATCCTCAGCATAGGTTCGGCCTGGCCCCTTGAGAAACCGCACCAGCAACACCCGGCTGGGGGCCGCCTTTTCGATCCCCAAGCCAATGGAACGCAGCACAACCCCTAGGGCCGCCTGGGACTTGCCTTTGCCCTCGCCGTCGTAGACATGGATCTGGCCCCGTCGCCGATCAAACTGCTGGGCAGTCACAATCCCAATTTCTGCCATGCCCCTCCGCGTCATCCTGCTGTGGGAAAATCCCACTTTTCTACCCCCATCTTAGAGCCTAGCCAGAACTTGGGCAGGAGGGGGAAACTAAAAAGCTCCCAAGAGGCCGGAAAGACCGGGGTAAGATGAGCAATGGTTGTCCAGCCGATGCCTGTCTAGCGAGGGATCCCCCTTGTATCCGACTGCATTTTCTTCTCGCCCGTTACTCCCTGCTGTGGATAGCCCTATTGAGCTGGTGGGGGGGACGCCGCTGATCCGTCTGCGGCGGGTTGCTGCCGATTTGCCGGAATCGGTACGGGTATATGGCAAGGCAGAGTGGTACAACCCTGGGGGTTCAGTCAAGGATCGCCCGGCCCTCAACATGATTCGCGCTGGCGAACGCCAGGGCAAGCTTACCCCCGGCAAGATCATCCTCGATGCCACCAGCGGTAACACCGGCATCGCCTATGCCTGGATCGGGGCCGCCTTGGGCTACAAGGTCAAGCTGGCTCTTCCCGCCAACGCCAGCCCGGAGCGCAAGAAGATCCTGGCTGCCTATGGCGTGGACTTGGTTCTGACGGATCCCGCTCTGGGATCCGATGGGGCCATCGAGAAAGCCCGCGCCCTCTATGCGGAAAACCCCGAGCTTTATTTCTACCCTGACCAGTACAGCAACCCCGCCAACTGGCAAGCCCACTACGAAACCACTGGGGTGGAGATTTGGGAGCAAACCCAGGGGCAGGTCACCCATTTTGTTACCGGGCTAGGCACCAGCGGCACCTGTATGGGGGTGGGGCGGCGCCTGCGAGAGTATCGCCCGGATATCCAAATCATTGCCATGCAGCCCGACTCTCCCTTCCATGGCCTAGAAGGGCTCAAGCACATGGCCACCGCTCTAAAACCTGAGATTTACGATCCCACCCTGCCTGACCAGCACATTGAGATCTCCACAGAAGCAGCCCAGAAAATGGTCAAGCGCTTGGCGTTGGAAGAAGGCCTGCTGGTGGGCATCTCTGCCGGCGCCAATGTGGTGGCAGCCCTAGAGGTGGCCCGTCAGCTCTCCTCTGGAGTGGTGGTGACCATCTTTTGCGACGGGGCTGACAAATATCTTTCCGAGCGTTTCTGGACAGAGGAGTGACATCCTCCCGGCGCTCGTCCTGTGGACAGGGCGCGGGCTACCCTTCCCGTCAGCGGGACGGAGTCCTTGAAGCCTGCACTCTCTCGCTTTGGCGGCGCGGAGCGCTTTGCGTCAGCATGAGTGTGGGAGTATGTCACGTACCTTTAAGGCTGAGCGCAGAGGGATCCCATGGCGATCATCGTCCTGAAAGCCTGGTATTTGGATTCGGTGTTGTCTGCTTCTCAAGTCCAACAGAGGGCCCCCGACCTGCGCCTAAGCCGTACCGGCCTCTTGAAAACGGCGATGCGGGCCGACTTTCTCGACGATGTGGAGCAGGTGAAGGCTTCCGTATGGTGGCAGCGCTACCTGGAAGGAGAGCTGGTGGAGTTTTACATCGAGGGCAGCGGTGCCTACAGCATCTCCAACCTCGATTTGATCAGCCGTGAGATCTACTTTAATAAGCGGGCCACCCTGAACATGACCGAGCCGGTCATCTACTTCTGCGGCCAATCGGATTACCCCGACTCCAGCGCCACTCTGCACCGGGCATTGCAAGCCGTGGTAGAGACCCTCAATCGCAACCACGGGCCGGTTGTGCCCCTACAGCTTCAGGGATCCCTTCCCGCCGAGGCCGAGACCCCGCTCATCGATGCGGCCTTGATTCGCAAGCTCAAGCACGCGCTGCTGGTGGTGGCCGATGTAACCCCTGTGCAGGTGAATGGCCGGGGGCGTCCCCTGCCCAGCCCTCAGGTCTGTCTGGAGTTGGGCTATGCCCTGCAATCGAAGCGCCCCGAACAATTGCTGCTGGTACAACTCCCCCGCGACGGCATCGAGGGATCCTTCCCCTTTGAGGTAGAGGGCAGCAGTTTTTTGAAAATCGCCGATCCCCAGCATCTGTCCGATCAATTGGGAGCCGAGATCGCCCGGCAGTTGCAGCGCAACCGGGTTATCTCCCTCTAGCCAGCAGCACCTATCCAACCTCCCCTCGCAGCCGCTAGACTCTTGGAGATGGCCTCATGGTGGCCGCCTCTGGCCATAGGGGGCGCGGATCCCCGAAACCCAAACAGCCTCGCTACCTTATTTTCCCCTTGTGAACCATGACCCTGGCTAATGCAAATCCTTTGATTTCCCCGGATCGCTCTGCATCAGGTTGGCAGAGAGGTCTGAACAGCATAATGTTCCTGCTGCTGTTGGGGTTTCCCCTATCTTGGGTGGGGCACTTCCGGGGCTGGGATCCCAACCTGGTCTTCCTCTGTGCGGCTTTGGCGGTGGTGGCCTTGGCAAAGTTTATGGGTCAGGCCACGGAAGAGATTGCAGCCTTGACAGGGCCGACAGTCGGGGGGCTGATCAACGCCACCTTTGGCAATGCAGCGGAGTTAATCATCGGCTTGGTGGCACTGCGGGCGGGGCTGGTGGATGTGGTAAAAGCCTCCATCACCGGCGCGATCATCAGTAACCTGCTCCTGGTGGCCGGCTTGGCCATGTTTTTGGGCGGGATCAAGTTTCGGGAGCAGAGCTTTCGACCCGAGGTGGCCCGCATGAATGCCTCGGTGATGAACCTGGCGGTGGTGGCCTTGATCTTGCCCAGCGTGGTCACCTATGCCGATGCCAACTTGGGGGAGATCTCCATCCAAGAGCTATCCACGGCGGTAGCCCTGGTGCTGATTGGGGTTTACGGTCTTACTTTGCTGTTTTCCCTCAAAACCCACAGTTACCTCTACGCCCTTCACGAAGCAGAAGCCGCAGAAGATGAGGCGGCCAATCGCCTGGCCCCCAATCCGGTTTTGCAGGCGGAAGGATCCATTCCCCAGGTGTTGACGGCTCCGCCCGAGGGAGCCGGTTTGGGGTTTTGGGTGCTGGCCCTCTTGGGGTTGACGGTGTTGGTGGCGCTGGAGTCGGAACTGTTGGTGAGCACTCTAGAGGATACGCTGGAACACTTTCACATGACGCCGCTGTTTATGGGGGTGATTTTGTTGCCGATCATCGGCAATGCAGTAGAACATGCGACGGCGATCACGGTGGCCATGAAAGACAAGATGGATCTCTCCTTCTCGGTGGCGCTGGGCTCGACGATGCAGATTGCCCTGTTTGTGGCACCCCTGCTGGTGCTGGCCGGGGATGTGCTGCATCAGCCCATGAACTTTAACTTCGGCATGGTGGAGTTGGTGGCCATTGCAGTCTCGGTGCTGCTGATCAATTCCGTCAGCAGCGATGGGCGCTCCAACTGGCTGGAAGGGCTACTGCTCTTGGCCACCTATGCCATCCTCGGGATTGCTTTCTTCTTTCTGGAGTGAGGCGTTAAAGTGTTCTGCACCGCTGACGCAAACGGCTCATGCTGCGAAGCTGCGAATGGTGCCCCGCACCGCTGACGGGAACGGTAGGCAGGCCGAAGCCGGGGAAAACGGGATCCCTGTTTTGGCCTCTCCTTTTCAGTGCATCTCTTGCCCTATCCCCCATAATCGGGCCCGCATGGGGGCAGGAAACTGCTGAAAACAACGGCACCGCCCCCAACCTGCCTTTGCTCAACCGTTTGGATGCCCTAGAAGAGCTGCGGCAAGCGCTTAGCCTCCCCACCTCTTCTATCCAGGCGAAGGCCGTGACGCTGGATGGGCGGCATTTGTTTGTGGTTACTGCTCCCCAGGGGGATCCCGGCAGCCTGCCTCCGGTGTCGCAGCGGGTGCGCTCCATTGAACAAACCCTGCACCAGTTGGCCAGCGCCGGATTCGATCCAGAGGCGCTGCAGGTTGAAGTCACCCTAGACGGCCAGACCAACCAGCCTGTTATCCGGGTGAATGGGCGACATTTGCTGACCATCACCTCCCTCGATGCCCAATTCCAGGGCGCCCAACCCATGGACTGGGCTGAGCAAGTAGCCGGCATTGTCGAGGAAGCGCTGCGCACCTCGCAACGGGAGCGGCAGCCTCAATTTTTGCGCCGCCAAGCGGTGATTGCCCTCGGCATCCTGGCTGTGGTAGGGAGCCTGAGCCAGCTCTGCCAGCGAAAACGGCGACGGCTGCAGCAAAAACGCGATGCCCTGCAGACGGAATACCAGGCCATCCAAGCAGAGATTCAGGAGCGCCTAGCGGGGGAAGAGCAGCCGGGCGTGGATCCCGTCTTAGTCGAACAACAGGCCGGACGCAAACGGCAGGAATCCTACTTGGAGCTGCAAATTCGCCTGCTACGCCTGGTGCAAATTAGCCTGTGGGTGGGCGGAGTTGGGGTGAGCTTGGGCCTTTTCCCGCAAACGCGACCCCTGCAAAGGTTTTTCCTGGTTTCCCTGCGCGGCCCTCTGTTGCGGTTGACAGGGGTGGGCCTGGCCACCTATGGCAGTGTTTGGCTGAGTGGACTGGTACTGGATAACCTCTTTGCTGCCCTGCGCCAAGAGCAAAATGCCCCCACCTATCGCCTCAGCAAACGCCTCAGCACCTTTGCCAGCGTCTCTAAAGGAGCTGCAGCCACTACCCTGGTTTTGCTTGGATCCCTGGCTGGCCTGGCCTCGGTGGGGGTCAATATTGGCCCCTTAGTGGCCAGCCTGGGCTTTATTGGGCTGGGGATTTCCTTGGCTGCTCAGGATCTGATTAAAGATGTGATCAATGGGCTGTTGATTTTAATTGAAGATCAATTTGCCGAAGGGGATGTGATCGTGGTGGACGGGCGGGGCGGCCTTGTGGAACACATGGATCTGCGGCTAACCCAGTTGCGCAACACCGAAGGCAGCTTGATCTCTATCCCCAACAGTGCCATCCGGGTGGTGGAGAACCTCTCCAACGGCTGGTCACGGGTGGATCTGGGGATTGTGATCGCCTATGAAAACGATCTGGAACAGGCAATACGCATCACCGAGCAGGTGGCTCTGCAGATGTACCGGGAGCCAGCTTGGCGGGAAAAAATCCTCGAGCCCCCCGAAATGCACGGTGTCGATGATCTGGGGGAGCGGGGGATCACGCTGCGCATTTGGATCAAGGTGCAGCCTCTGCAGCAGTGGAGGGTGGCGCGGGAATACCGCCGTCGCCTCAAACACGCCTTCGACCAAGCAGGGATCCAGATTCCTTTCCCACAGCAGACCCTCTGGTTCCACAGCCCCTTGGAGATGCGCATCCAGGGTCTCAGCCCAGAGGAGACCCACCGCCTGCTGCACCTGATGGAATCGCGGCTCGAGGCTCGCCTGCGGGAAAGGGATCCCGTTGCAAACGACTTGACAAATTGACAAAATAGGCGGCTGCCGAAAGCTTCTACCCTTAGCCGCTCAGCCGGCTAGCAGTTTCAACAGGGCGGTCGCGCCAGCAGGCCGCAAGTCTAGTGACTACTCATCGCCGATGATTTCCGGCTCAGTCAGTTCATCCGACATTTCGATGACAGCGCGGCGGATTGGCTTCATCCAGCCATCTTCTATATCATCCGGATCCTCGTAGCGGCGGCGCTTGGCGCGGTTGGCCACCTGTACCGTGATGCGATAGCGATTTTTGGAAGCGTTGATCAGAGCCTCTACCCGACGCATCAGCTCGTCATTGTCAATAGCCAGTTGATTCTTGCGGGAAGCCATAATCGCAGTCTTAAATCTTGATATCTTGTTGCCACATATCTTGTTGCCACCGGGATCCCAAGGGGACTCCGTCCCGCTACCGCGAAAGGACTCCGTCCCGCTACCGCGATCGTAGCAGAGAACCTTCCAGTTCTTGCATTCCTGTAGCGTTGCATGGCAATAGGGTGGGACTTTTGCCAAGAACTCATTTGTCAAGATTTGTCAAGAACTCATTTGTAGAGCAGCTTGCTCTGCTCTTGTACAACTCACAGGGGCTGCTAATCCAGCAAAAACTGTACCCACTTCGGCGGGGGTGGCAGCGGGCAACGAAAGTGCTCCATCACCAGGGCGGCCACCAAATGCACCGTGAATACGTAGATGAGGGAATTGAAGGCAATAAATCCCACCACCACCACCTGAACCATCCAGGGTTCTGCCACCCAGTAGACGCCCCATCGGCTGAGGGACACATCCAGGAGCCAGTTGGTTAGGCCGGTAAGTTGAATGGTTACGTAGATCCAGAGGTTTTCCCCCACCAGTAGGGAGGAAAGCACCAACTGAAAGATCAAGCCCAGGGCGCTGAGCACAGCCCCGCTCACCACCGAGACGTACCAGGAAAGACGCTGCTGCCACAGGCGGGCACACCAATAGCCCAGCAGACCATAGGGAATGACATAGAGAATGCTGCGCGTGGGCCCTATCAGCACCGTCAGCAACAGGCCGGAGACCACCAGGGCCATTGCCCCTGTGCGGGGATCCCAGCGCATCACCGCCAGCGCCACCGGGATGGGGAAAAACAGACGTATAAAGGGGGCCAGCGGCGTGTAGCTCAGGATCCAGATCAAGGCCGCGGTACTGGCCAAAAAAGCCGTTTCCACCACCCTCAAAGCCGGAGAACGGGGAGGTGGGGGGGGTAAGGGAGGAAAGTCATCCTGCACAGAAGGCTGAGGCGGCGGGGGCACATCCAGAAAAGCACAACTTTTCCCAGCTTAGGCCACCGGTTGCCGGGTTGGGCGAATTGTTGCCCAGAGGTGTGGATCTGGACTGCAAATCGGCTACAGGATAGGCCCTGTTGTCGATTGGGGCTGCCTCAGCGGATCCCTTTTGGATTTCAGGACATTCGGCAACATTTCCCAAGGCCAACCGTGAACCGACCCCCATCGGCCAGTCTCTCCTGACCCTACCCATCAACTTGTCTTGAAACGACTAGGGCGTTCTGATAAAGTTGAGGCGGGATTTGCCCTGAGAGAGCGGGATCCCTTCTGGACAAGTCTAGGGTCAATGCTATGGCAGTGCGGGTGGGCATCAACGGTTTTGGCCGCATCGGACGGCTGGTGTTGCGGGCTGCTTGGGGCTGGGAAGAGCTGGAATTCGCCCACATCAACGAGATCAAAGGGGGAGCTGCGACGGCGGCCCACCTGTTGAAGTTTGACTCGGTGCAGGGCCGCTGGGCTATCGACATTGAGGGATCCGATAACCGGCTGCGCATCCAAGAGAAAACCCTCACCTTCAGCGAACACAAATCCCCCGGTGAAGTGCCCTGGGCAGAGTTGGGGATCGAGCTAGTGCTGGAATGCTCGGGCAAATTTGTCAAGGCAGCGGAGCTGGATGCCTACTTCAAAGCGGGGGTGCGCAAGGTGATTGTGGCTGCCCCTGTCAAGGACGAAGAGGCCCTCAACATTGTTATGGGCGTCAACGATCACCTGTACGACCCGGCCCGGCACCATTTGCTCACGGCGGCTTCCTGCACCACCAACTGCCTGGCTCCTTTGGTGAAGGTCATCCACGAGGGGATCGGCATTGTTCACGGGGTGATCACCACCATCCATGACGTCACCAATACCCAAACCATGGTGGATGCCCCCCACAAAGATCTGCGGCGGGCCCGCTCCGCTCTGCTGTCTCTGGTGCCCACCACCACCGGCTCTGCTACGGCCATTGGTCTGATTTACCCCGAACTCAACGGCAAATTAAACGGCATTGCGGTGCGTGTTCCTCTCTTGAACGCTTCCCTGACCGATGCGGTGTTCGAAGTCAGGCGGCCCACCACCGTGGAAGAAGTCAATCACCTCTTAAAAACTGCAGCCGAGGGCGAACTCAAGGGGATCCTCGGCTACGAGGAGCTGCCCCTGGTCTCGGTGGATTTCAAAGGGGATCCCCGTTCCAGCATTGTGGATGCGCCCTCGACGATGGTGGTGGACGGCACCCAGGTAAAGGTTCTGGCCTGGTACGACAACGAATGGGGCTACGCCAACCGCATGGCGGAATTGGCCCGCAAGGTGGCCCGCAGTCTATAGAAACATCTCCCTTGGAGACCTGCCCATGACTTCTGTTTCGACGGCTCAAGCCTCTGCGGTTCGCAACTACGCCCTGGTTACAGCGGCCTATTGGGGGTTCACCATCACCGATGGCGCCATCCGCATGTTGGTGCTGCTGCACTTCCACAAGTTGGGCTTTACCCCGATCCAAATTGCCATGCTGTTTCTCTTCTACGAGATCTTCGGGGTGATTACCAACTTCCTGGGCGGGTGGATTGGATCCCTGTTTGGCCTGCGGCTGACCCTGTATGGGGGCATTGCCATCCAGATCTTCGGTTTGGTGATGCTGGGGGTGATCAACCTGCAGTGGCCGGTCTGGGGCCAGGTGGCCTACGTGATGACGGCCCAAGCTCTGGCCGGGATCGCCAAAGACCTCACCAAGATGAGCTCCAAAAGCGCCATCCGCCTGGTGGTGCCCAAAGAAGCGGAATCCCGCCTGTTTCGTTGGGTGGCTATGCTCACCGGATCCAAAAACGCCCTCAAGGGGGTGGGGTTCTTTGTGGGAGCGGCCCTGCTGCAGATCTTCACCGAAATCTACGGGGATCCCATGGGCTTCCGCATGGCCAACTTTGTCCAGGCGGGGGCGTTGGCTTTGATCTTCTGTTCGGGGGCGCTGCTGCCTGCAGACATGGGCAAAATCAAGGCCAAGATCCCCTTCAAGCGGCTGTTTTCCAAGAGCAGAGAGATCAACATCCTCTCGGCGGCCCGCTTTTTCCTGTTTGGATCGCGGGATGTGTGGTTTGTGGTGGCCCTGCCGGTGTTTCTCTACGACAGCTTGGGCTGGACTTTTATGCAGGTGGGCAGCTACATGGCCATCTGGGTGATCGGCTATGGGTTCATTCAGTTTGTAGCGCCGCAACTGCTGGGTGGGGGTCGCCCTGGCCGTGCTCCCAAGGCGCGCACCATCCAGATTTGGACCTTTGTGCTGACGGCGGTGCCGGCAATGATCGCTACAGCCTTCATGGCCGGGCTGGCGCCGGAGCTGGTGATCACCGGCGGCTTGATCCTGTTCGGGATCGTCTTTGCCTTCAATTCGGCGGTGCATTCCTACCTGGTGCTGGCCTACACGGAGGATGACGATGTGGCCCTCAATGTGGGCTTTTATTACATGGCTAATTCCGGCGGGCGGCTGTTGGGGACGGTAACTTCTGGGATCCTCTTCCAGTTCTACGGATTGGAGGGCTGTCTTTGGTTTTCCACCCTCTTGATCTTGGCGGCGGGGCTGTTCTCGTTGAAATTGCCGGATCCGAGCAAAACCCCGGTGGAGTGGGTGGTTAAGCCAGGGGATTGAAGATGGAGGGCTACCAGCCGAGATGATGCAGTCCGCTCAACCCAATCCACACATGGATGGGCAGGGAAAGAAGTCTGCGCTGCCGATGCAACTCAGCCCAAACAAGAGGCCCAACGATGAGATAGTAAAGGAGCAAGCAGCTTTTCCGGCAGCCTATGAGCCTGCGCATCGTTCCCACGACGCCCTTTCCTGGCCAAAGACCCGGCACTTCTGGCCTGCGCAAGCCGGTGTCCGTGTTTCAGCAGCCCCACTACCTGGAAAACTTCGTCCAATCCATTTTTGATGTCCTAGAGGGATCCGCCGGCCAAACCCTGGTGGTGGGGGGAGATGGCCGCTACTACAACCGCGAGGCCATTCAGATCCTGCTCAAGATGGCGGCGGCCAACGGCATCGGGCGAGTCCTGGTGGGCCAAGGAGGGATCCTCTCCACGCCGGCGGTTTCCTGTCTCATCCGCAAGTACGGCGCCTACGGGGGGATCATCTTCTCCGCCAGCCACAACCCCGGCGGCCCCCAGGGGGATTTCGGCATCAAGTACAACATCGGCAACGGTGGCCCTGCCCCGGAGAAGGTGACCGAGGCCATTTACGCCCGCACCCAGCGGATCCAGGAGTACCGCATCTGGGAAGCTCCCGATGTCGATCTGGATCGCTTGGGCGAGCAACGGCTGGAATCCCTGACGGTGTCCGTCATTGACCCGGTGGCCGATTACTTGGGCCTGATGCAGCGTCTGTTCGATTTCGAGGCCATCCGCGACTACCTGGCCTCTGGGATCCGCATTGCCTTCGACGCCATGCACGCCGTCACCGGCCCCTATGCCCACGCCATTTTGCAGGGATCCCTGGGAGCACCAGAGGGCAGTGTGCTCAACGGGCAGCCCCTGCCGGATTTTGGCGGCGGACACCCGGATCCCAACCTGGTGCATGCCCGCTCGTTGGTGGAACTGTTGTTTCGGGAAGATGGGCCGGACTTTGGGGCCGCTTCCGATGGGGATGGGGATCGCAATCTGATCCTGGGCCGCCAATTTTACGTGACCCCCAGCGACAGCTTGGCAGTCTTGGCTGCCAATGCCCACCTGGTACCCGGCTACCGAGAAGGTCTGGCGGGAATTGCCCGCTCCATGCCCACCAGCCAGGCAGCGGATCGGGTGGCGGCCAAGCTGGGGATCCCTTGCTACGAAACGCCTACCGGCTGGAAATTCTTCGGCAACCTGCTGGATGCGGGCAAAGTTACCCTCTGCGGGGAAGAGAGCTTCGGTACCGGATCCCACCACATCCGGGAAAAAGACGGGCTCTGGGCCGTCCTGTTTTGGCTGAACATTTTGGCCGTTCGACGGCAGCCGGTGCGGCAGATCGTGGAAGAGCACTGGCGCACCTATGGGCGCAACGTCTACTCCCGTCACGACTACGAGGGACTGCCGGTGGAGGTGGCCGAGGCGCTGATGGCAGACTTGCGACGCTCCCTGCCCGGGTGGGTGGGCCAGCGCCTGGGATCCCAGCTGGTGGCCTACGCTGACGACTTCAGCTACACCGATCCCGTAGACGGCAGCACTACCAGCCACCAAGGGATCCGCATCGGCTTTGAAAATGGCTCCCGCATCATCTACCGGCTTTCTGGAACCGGCACCCACGGAGCCACCCTGCGGGTGTACCTGGAGCGATTGGAGCTGGATCCGGCCCGACATGGCCTGGAGCCCCAAGCGGCCTTGGCCGAACAGATTCAACTGGCCGATCACCTTGCCCAGATTCGCGCCCGCACCGGTCGGCAGCAGCCAGACGTCATCACCTAACCCGCCGCAACTGTTGGCAGGGATCCTGCCGGCGGCGGTTCCTGGAGAAGCGGGGATCAGGGCCTGAGGCCATCCCAGCCGGTCGCTTCGGCGTCGCGGAGCAAAAAGGTGCCGATAGGGGAGGTAATGGGAGAGGTCAGTTGAAAATCTCCCCGCTCTTGGGTGAGGCCCACCGGGCGACTGGGGAAAGCCACCAGGATCCCTTCCAAGCGCAGTGACTCTGCCACCGGATCGTAGGCAAAGCGCAGCTCAAAATCCCGCAGGTCACGGCGAACTTCCACCCGGCGGATCCCTGCTTCCGTCAGGCCCAGGCGCAGCCGCCAGTGGTTTTGCCACTGCGTGCCGAGAGTGGCATCCAGCTCCAGGCCATAGGTAGAGATCTGGCCCAACCGGGGATCGTAAACCGCCTGCAGCGCATAGCTGATCCCCGGCTCATACACATCCAGGCCGGAGCGTTGATCCCGGTTAAACGTGGTGCTGCTGCGCCCCCGATATTCCAGACGGATCGGTTGCAACTGCCCTTCGTTGAGGTCGTAGGCCGTCTGCAACTGAATGTTGAACAGATCGGGAGCAGTGTTCCAGGTGAAGTTGGCGTTGAGGGTGTCCCACTTCTGGGCAACGAAGTCGTAGCCAAAGCTGGTGTCCAGGCGCACCAAGTTTCTCACCTCTGCCTGCAGCTCCTGCAAGTTGCGGGAGGCAATCGCTGCCAAATCCTCCGGGGTATCGTCGGGGAAGGTCAGGGCTATCGGCAGCTCGCCGGGCAGGTCATCTTCAAAGGCAATGTAGCCTGGGGGGACATTGGGCAAAAGATCGCGGGGCGTAAAGAAGCTGATGTTGGCATTGATGCGATCCACATCTCTGGGGCTGGTGGAGAGGGTTTGGAAGGGCACAGAATTGTTGCCGTAGAAGGTGCGGCTGTAGCGCAGGTCGATGGTATTCCAGTCGGCAGGTCTGAGGCTGAGGCGAGGGTTGAGGCTGACAGTAGACTCCTGGTCAGGAGTGGAGTAGAGAACTTGGGTGTAATCGATAGAACCCGGCATGAAGGTGATCCAGGGAGCCGGTTGAATATCGTTGAACTGGAGGCTGGAGCGCAGCTCGTAGCGATTGAAAAAGTGGAGACCTGCCCCCACCTCTTGATCCGGCTGTTGCTCTTGAGTCAGGGTGAGGGCGCTGCTGAGGGCAATATCGGGCGTGATGCGAACGAGGTCGGGGTTAAAGGCCAGCTCGAAGTTGCGACGCGGCTCGTTGTCGCCATTGGAACTGCTGTAGGCACGGTAGGCCAGGCGATAGGTACCTCCCCAACCGGGTGGGGTCAGTTGAGTGCCCAGCGTCAACCGCGCATCGGCAAAGTCGGGGCCATCTTTGACGCTCACCCGCTGGTTGTAGTCCAAGCGCAGATCCGATTGCAGCCAATGCACGCCCCCGTAGCGCTGAGTGTGGCTGAGGGTGAGGGGGAAGCTGTAGATGCCCCGCTCCTGGGATCCGGTGCGGCTGATGTTGAGGGTGGTGGTGGAGAGATCCCCCTGAAAGGTGGCGTTGAGGCGGAGATCGGCGTTGTCGTTGCGTCCGCCGGCAGGACGGTAGGTGTTGTCCAGGTTGAGGTTGAGCTGCCCCCGCAGTTGGCCTTCCTGCCCAAAGAGGTTGGCAGCGTAAAAGTCGAAGTTGTGGTCGATGCGGAAACGGCTGGAGAAGCGCTGTTGGTCGGCTTCGGTAACCAAGTAAAACTGGGCTCGCCCGTAGTTGACGCTGTCCGGGATGGGCAGGATGTAGTTATGCAAGAAACCAATGCCCACCCCTTTTTTCTGGATGGCATCCAGCCGCAGGCCGCCGAAGTTGTATTCGTCGAAGCGGTAGGCCCAACTGGATTTGACAAACACCCCCTCTGTCTCGCTGCGCCCCGGCAGCACCCATTGGTGATCTCGCAGGCTGTAGATGAACAGGGGGAAATAGGCGATCTGAAGGCCCGCCCGCAGATCCCCTGCTTCTGTCAGCTCGCCGCCGGCAAACACGCGGGCGTCGTAGACGATCACCCGGTCATCGGGAAACACCTCCACCCGATCCCCTTGCACGTAGTGGGTGATGGGTGGCTCTGGCGAGGTGGTGACGGTGGCTTTCTCGAAAAAGATCTGATCCCCCAAAATGGCGGTGGTCTCTTGGCTGCGCACAAAAACCTTGGTGCCCGGCTCCTCCCCCGGCAGAATGACCAGCGAGCTCTCAAATTGGGCGGTGCGACCGGGGATATCCAGATCCAAATTTCGCCCTTCGATTTGCCGAATCCCCCGCCCTTGGGGGCCAGGGGGCTGCTCCATGCGAAAAGGGCCCTCGCTGCGCAGGCGTCGCTCCCGCCGATAAAACAGCAGCCGGTCGCCGGTGATGCGGGTGCCGTCGGCCAGTTGGATCAAGGCGTTCCCCTCGGCAATGCCCAGGTCTTGTTCGGCGATGTAGCTGAGGACATCCCCGCTGACGTTGATTTGATCCGGGTCGAGGGGGATTTGCCGCTGCGCGGTGGCCGAGAGTTGCTGGCGAATCTGGGATCCCTGGCTGCCGGTGCCAAGATTTTCTGCCGCTGAGACGGCATCTGCCCCGGTGCCCAGATCCCGCAAAAGGGGGAACTGCTCCAGCAGTTGAGGAGCCAGGGGTGAGCCCGCAGTGGGGACAAAGGCTTCCCTGCCCCTTTGAGTGGCCATGGGGGATCCCGTCAGCCCCGACCCAGGGGTGGCCTCTGCCAACAGGACACCGCCCAAATCCAAGCTCCCACCGGCTTGGGAGATCAGGGGAGGAATGGTCTTGGGGGAAGCTGGGATCCGATTTAACCTTGCCTCTGAACCGGCTCCACCTTGCAGTTGGGCCGTAGCCCGGTTTTCGCCATTGGATTCCGATCGCGTTAGCGGGACGGAGTCCTTGGTGGGGCGCAGCCAGGGTTGCTCTTCCACCCGCAGGGCCTCAGCCTGAGAAGTCATGGGCTGGGAAAGCCGAAGGGAGTCCAGGGTGGGAACTGCTGCAGTGGGCGTCGCCGGTGAAGGGGGTTGGGGAGAAGGTGTTGCCTGGGCCTGCTGCGCCTGTCGCCGAGCATGGGCTGCTGCCCCTTCGGCCAACAGCCGTTGTAGCCGCTGTCGGTTCAGTTCTTCTGGCGTGAGGGGCTTTTCAGGAGAGTTGGCAAGGGGAGGGGATCCAAAGTCTGAAACCGGGGCCGTAGGGGGTGGGGTTGCCGCAGTCAAGGCTGTAGCAGGCAGAGAAGATTGCGCCTCGGCCAAGGTGATGGGCTCCTCATCGGCGGCAGCCATCGGTTCTGGGCTGGAAGCCCGGCGGGCCAGTTGCAGGCGCTGAGCAAGTGTTTGCGCTGACCGAAAGCGCTGGTAGCCCTCCAGAGAGAACTCCGTCCCGCCGACGCCAACAGTGGGCAGGGGGTCCAACTGGGCGAAGACGGCCTCCCCCGTCCCCAACCACAGGGAGCCGCCCCAGCAAAGGGCCAACCACTTTGCCCAAGGGCTGAAGTCAGGGGGGAAGTTGCAGGATTTCACCGTAAAAACCGCCACAGTAAAGAAAGGCCTACCCCACCGAAAATCATATTCGGCAACCAGGCAGCCAGCCAGGGATCGATGTGCTCAACTCGACCCATCGCTCGTCCCAGGCTCATCAGTACATAGTAAATAAACACCAGAACAATCGCTAGCGCCACGCCGCCGTAGCGCCCCGTTTGCCGCACCGTTTGCAGGCCCAAGGGGGCAGCCACCAAGATGGCGAAAAAGCTGGCCAAAGGAATGGCGAACTTGAGGTGGTATTCCGTCAGGCAGCGAGCCACATCGGCAGAAGGGCGTTGCTCCGCTCGATATCGCTGGCACTGCTCCCACAGCTCCCCCGCCCGTTGCTCTTGGGGCACTTTTTCCGCGTACACCAGGCCCACCAGTTTGTTGACGATGTTGAGCTGCATTTCTTCCACCTGGCCTTCATAGTAGGTGCGCCCCTGCTCGTCATAACGGCGGATCACCACATCTCGCAGTTGCCACGATTGGCCCACCTGCTGCGCGGTTTGAGCGGAGATCACCTGCGGATAGCGCAGGTGGCCGGTCTCAGCTTTGCGATCCAGGATCAACAAATCCTGCATCAAGCCGGTCTTCGGGTCAATCGATCCGACATGAAACCAGAGATCATCATCCACCCGCACGATCTCTTCTGGATTAAACAAAAGGGCATCCTGAGCCAAGATGAGGTTTTTATTCAGGGTTTTCACCTTTTGGTTGGTTTCCGGCACAATGACTTCATTGGTCAACAGTGCCAAGCCGCTGATCAGCAGGCCAATACAGAGCACGGGGATAAACACTTTGCGATAGGGGATCCCAGCAGCGCGCAGGGCGGTGATCTCGCTGTCGGCTCCCATTTTGCCCAGGGTGAGCAAGGTGGCAAAGAGGCCGGCAATGGGAAAGGTGACCACCAAAATGGCGGGCAAATTGAGGAGGAGAATGTGCAAAATGGTCAGGGGAGGGGCGCCCTTTTTCACCAGCAGATCGGTGTAGATAAAGAGCTGGTTGCCCAGCATCATCACCGTGCCCCCGGCCACCCCCAGAAAGAAGGGGCGGATCATCTCTTTGAAGAGATAAAACTCCAAAAAGGCAGCCCCCAATTTCAGGGATCCCCAAAAGCTGCCCGCTTGAGCAGGGGTTCTGCGCAGTTTGCCCTCGGCGAGTGGAGCCGTCATGACATCACCTCGGATCACAACCTCAGCCAAACCTGGACGATCAAAAACCACAGATGGCTCCCCGAGGGGGGATCCCATCAGAGGGCGTCGGTGATGCGAAACTGAAACATGCCCTGCTGTTGCCCGTCCCCTTCGACGGTGTATTCATCTTGTTTTATGTTCAGGGTAACCAGCTTGCCACTGAGGCGATTGGCACCCCGGCACATCTGATCCAGCGCGTTGCGGCCCGGCAGAGCTTGGGTGCTCTCCCCGGGAAGGCGGCCGACCTCTCCCCGATCGCAGAGCACCACAGGAGCCTGTTCGGCGCTGATTTTGAAAATTTGTTCTCGGTCAAAGTAATCGGCGCGATCCCCTTCGATGGCGCGGTTGGCCTGCACAATAACCACATTGCCAAAGAAGCGAGCATCGCCGCTGGCTTGGTCGATCTCCACCCGGTCGGCGTAGATCACCGTCGGCTGATCCACATCGGCCTGGGTCTCCGGGTTTTGTAGCCGCCGCGCCAGCCACTCCCCTTCGATCTGCTCGATCACCACCTCTCCCCGCAGCTCCACCTTTTCAGGGGTGATGGTGGCCTGGTTGGCCTTGGCCCTGCGCCCCCGCTGGATGAACTCGACGGCATCGCTAAACTCGGAAGTGCCGGTGCGGGAGTTGTAAACCAGGCGGGCAGCCCGCACCTCGGTTTCGGCTTGGCGCAGCTCCTCTGTCAGGGATCCCCCGCCGGGCGTGGGGGTAGAGGCAGCCATCTGCCGGTAAAGGACGTTGTCTTCAAAGAAGAAGATCTTGTCGCGGTGGTTGCCCTCCAGGCGGGCGGAGGTGAGCACCCGTCCGGGTTCTTCCAGGGTAACTCCTCCCGTCAACAGACTTTGGGATTCGCGGCGGCGGTAGGTGCCCTGGGCCGCCTGGATGATGGTTTCCCCCTGGCGGATCTCCAGGTTGCCTTCCCCTTGGGCAATTTGTGTGTTGCGGTCGTACGTGAGGCGGTCGGCAATGATGGTGACTTCTTGATCCTGTTGGTCTGGGGTCGCCTCCGGGCCGGGAGAGGCCTGGGCCAAGCGCAGATCGGCCAATAAGGGATCCCGGCTGCTGTCGCCGGCCACCTCTTGCAACACCACACCGCCGGAGAGAATGCTTTGGGCCTGCTGGCGCAGGTAGGTGCCTTGGGGAGCGCGAATCTCGATGCCGCGTTCGCGAATGCGCAGGTTCCCTTTCCCCTCGGCCACCTGGTTGGTGCGGTCGTAGGTGATCTGGTCGGCGGTGATGGTGGTGGAGGTGGGTGCCGAGCCGTTTGGGGGCAACACTATCAGCTTGCCCTGCTCGGCCCTGAGAAGGGCAAATTGAAAGTTAAACGAGCCAGAGCGGCCCTGCAACACCATTTCCCGGCCTTTGAGGGTGAACTCCGCGGGCACCTCGATGCGTTCTTCGGGGGTGACTCTCAGGGCGCTGGTCAAGAGCAGGCTGCCGTCGCCGCTCCTCACCTCCACCTCCTCATCCAAATACAGCTCGTCGGCGGTGGCATTGTAGCGGGCTCGCTTGGCCCGCCAAGTCATCTGCTCGCTGCTATCAAAAAAGGGATCCGGCACCCCTTCCTGTCGGTCGGCGCTTTCTCCGTAGAAGTAGCCGTGCGCCCCCTGCTCAAATACCTGTTGCCCGGCTGCCAGATCCACCTGCTCGGCGATCAGTCGCCACCGCTGATGGCCTCCCCGACGACCCAAGATATCTACCCTGCGGCTGACCGAGAGGGGCTGGTCGGGGGGAGGAGACTCCACCTTCACTTCTTCGATGTCGATCGACAAGGCCCAGCCCACCAAAGCAGCCAAGATGCTGCTCCCCAACAGCGCCACTCCCAGGTTGGAATTGAAGAATCGCCCCATCCTATTCTTGTTCTTGCTGCCGCCTCACCTCGACCCGAACCGATGACTCACCTCAGAGGCCATGCTCTGACCTAGCGCACTAGGCTGTAGCTTATCTCATTTTGCCGGCTGCACCGGAGGGATCCCGCGCACACCTAGCCTTAAGCCGACTTTTCAGCCTTCAGCCATAGCGGCTGAGGATGAACCCTAGCCCCAGAAACAGCCCCAGCCAAAAATGGAGACTGACGGCGATGAACTTGGAGTGGCTAATCCGCTGCGGCTGATCGTGATAGGTACCCAGCAGGCGGGAAAGCCGCACTGCAAACGGGATCCCGGCCAAACTCAGCAGTGTCCAAGCCGGAAAGATCCCCAGCCCCACAAACAGCAGCATCAAGGCAAAAAGGCTGCCGCAGAGCCAGGGGATGAGGCGGGCCGAGCGCAAGGTTCCCAGGCGGGCCACCGGCGAGCGCTTGCCACAGGCTAAGTCATCCTGCACTTGATGGAAATGGGAACAAAACAAGATCAAGCTGGTCGCCATCCCCACCACCAGTGAGGCTGCCAACCCCGGCAGCGACCAGGTCTGGCTTTGGCTGTAGTGGGCAGCCGAGACCGCCAGCGGCCCAAAGCTGAAAAAGCAGAGGATCTCCCCCAGGCCCTGGTAGCCCAGGCGCAGGGGCGGCCCTTGGTAGGCATAGCCCAGCCCACAGGCCACCAGCACCAACAGCAGCACCGTCGGATCCCATTGCCGCCAGCTCAGCCACAGGATCCCCAGCAGACCCAGGGCCAAAAAGGCATTCCCCACCCAAAACACCTGCCCCGGCTTGCCCGTCAGGTTGACCAGCGAGTGGAGTTTGTTTTTGTCCACCCCTGTCTGGGCATCGAACACGTCGTTGCTGATGTTGACCCAAGCCAAGATGCAGATGGCGGCTCCCCAAAACACCCCCAAAACCCCCAAGTCCAGCACCCCTGACTGGGCATAGGCAATGGCGGATCCCACCCAGATGGGCATGATCGCCACACTGTACATGGGGGGCTTGAGGGCAGCCATCCACAATTGCCGGCGAGAGCGGTTGCTCCATGCGACCTCTGCTGGTGGCTGCACTTGGCCGACATCTGGATTCATGGGAGTTCTCCTTGGGAAGCAAGCCTGCTCTGGGGCCTGTCTCTGGATCTGTCTACAACCATCTGCTCTGTAGGGTAGAGCGCCTGAGAAAGCATCCCCCAGGATGCTAAGAAACTTTGCAGTCCGTGAAGAAGCTCCTCAGATCTGGCCCCCAGAAGCTCAGGCTGCCGGCCCTTCTCCTAATCTCTTATCCTAAAGTCATCTTCTGCCGGTCTCCATCGACGGGTGTCCTGTTTTCGGCCAAGGTGGGATCGTTCTCTTTGCTCTTTCGCATGACCTCTTCTCTTTCCCCTCGGAATGCCCACGGTACGCTTGAGTGCCTGGAGTGGCCGAGAGCATGGCCGCCGACTCGCACTTCTGCTTGGACAGGCGAGACGGGGAATCGGCGCTACTGGGATCCCTTCCTAGCCGCCTGCCAACAGATGGCGCGGGCGCGGGGTGTTCCCCAAATCCTCAGCTTGTCGCAGCCCATCCCAGAGCTGGATCCGCTGGCGGTGCTGGCCCAGAGGCTGGGTTCGCTCCCCACAAACCGATTCCCGAGCTACTGTTATCTCTCCCACAAGGCCCACGGGGAAAGGGTGCGGGTGTTGGGATGGGGATCCCTGCGGCAGGTTGATCTCGCGGGAGAAGGGGGCTTGCGGGCGGCACGGAGCTTTGTAGAAGAGCTGCAGCCCCACGTCCATGCCGCTTGCATTGGCAGAACGGAGCCCTCTGAGGTGGGGGGATCCCCAGGCAGCCGGCAGGAACGCCCTCTGTGTTTCTGTCGCCTCAGTTTCAGCCCCAGGAGCAAAGGGGGGGCAGCGCTGGTGCTGCCACGTTGGCAACTGTTGCAGGTGCCAGACTCCTGGAGATCTCTGGCGGTGGCGCGGCTCAATCTGGAAATTGCTCCCGAAAGTGACCTAGCGGCTTTGGCCGGGCAGATCACCGCCTTTTTTGCCCAAATGGAGCGCCTTTCTCGATCCCCCTTGCCCTCGTGGGAATTGCAAGCTCCCGTGCCGGTGGAGGTGGAGGAAGCTGCCCTCTTGGCGCGCATCCAAAAAGCCCTGCAGGTGATTCAGGCGGGATCCCTGGAGAAAGTGGTGCTGGCCGAAGCCGTGGATCTGCACTTGCCTGTCCCGCCGTCAATCCCGTCCCTGCTGGCCTACCTGGAAAAAGATCATCCCGATTGCAGCATCTTTGCCTTTGCCGCTGGCGTCAGCGGGCCGAAGTCCTTGGAGGCAGATGCTCGGGGGAATTTGCCGGCCAGGCCTCTCCCCCTGGTCCAAGAGGGGGCCTTTCCCCAGGTTTTCTTGGGGGCCACCCCGGAGCGCTTGCTTTCCGTGTGGCAAGGCCAGGTGCAGATCGATGCCTTAGCCGGCTCCGCCGCCCGCGGCGCCACCCCTGTCCAGGATCGCCAGTTGGCCGAGGAGCTGCTCCGC
Organism: Synechococcus sp. R60.1; assembly: GCF_047461835.1. NCBI lineage: Bacteria > Bacillati > Cyanobacteriota > Cyanophyceae > Synechococcales > Synechococcaceae > Synechococcus > Synechococcus sp. R60.1. The sequence continues at coordinate 26,077 of NZ_JANSIA010000023.1, forward strand.
AGCCCCAAAGACCGCCGCGAACACCAGTGGGTGGTGCGCTCGATCCGGGAGGCTCTGAGTCGGTTGGGAATGGATCCCTGCATTTCCCCGCAACCGCGGCTGCTCCGTCTAGCCAACATCCAGCATCTGCAAACTTTGATCGAGGCGGAGCTCCCCGCCGATGTACATCTGTTCGATCTGCTGGCCCAGCTCCACCCGACGGCAGCGGTGGGAGGGTATCCCCAACAGGCGGCGCTGCAGTGGCTAGAGCGGTTGGAACCCTTTGATCGCTCCAGCTATGCCGCTCCCTTGGGTTGGGTAGACTTACAGGGCAATGGCGAGTTTGTGGTGGGGATCCGCTCCGCCCTAATTCGGGGGAATTGGGCCCGCTTGTATGCCGGTGCCGGGATTGTGGCTGACTCCAACCCAGAGCAAGAGCTGGCCGAGATTCGTCTGAAGTTGCGCTCTCTGGTGCAGGCTCTGGCCTTGCGACCTGCAGCTCCTCCGCTCCCCAGCTTCTGAAGAGAGGGGATCAGGAAGATGTTTCTGCCGCCGCTGCGGGAGGTGGATACGAACCCCTCCACGAACAGCTACAGTGAGAAAGCCGGTCTTTGATTAGCCTCGGTGTCCTCTGCGGCATGGCGACCCTGAATCCCACCCATCCCCCTCGTATAGCCGGATCCCGCGCGCAAGTGGGGCTTTGGCCCGGCCTGATCCAGCACTATCGGGAATGGCTCCCCGTCAGCGCCAGCACACCTGTGGTCACGCTACATGAGGGCAACACGCCTCTGGTGCCTTCCCCGGCTTTGAGCCAACGGCTGGGGCGAGACTGTCAAGTTTACCTGAAGTTGGAGGGCCTCAACCCCACCGGTAGTTTCAAGGATCGGGGTATGACGATGGCCGTGTCCAAGGCCAAAGAGGCAGGGGCAGAGGCGATCATCTGCGCCAGCACCGGCAACACCTCGGCGGCGGCTGCTGCCTTTGCGGCCAAAGGAGGTCTGCGGGCCTATGTGCTGATCCCCGATGGCTACGTGGCCAAAGGCAAACTGGCCCAAACCCTGATGTACGGGGCGGAGATCATCGCCGTTCAAGGCAACTTCGACCAAGCGCTGGCTATGGTGCGGCAGCTGGCGGAAACCTACCCGGTGGCCCTGGTGAACTCGGTCAACCGCTTCCGCTTGGAAGGGCAGAAAACCGCCGCCTTCGAGGTGGTGGATGCTTTGGGGGATGCCCCCGATTGGCTCTGTATTCCGGTGGGCAACGCGGGCAACATCACGGCTTATTGGATGGGGTTTTGCCAGTACCGCCAGCAGGGCAAGGCTACCCGTCGCCCTCGTCTCTACGGCTTCGAGGCTGCCGGTGCTGCCCCCATGGTGTTGAACCGGGTGGTGGAACACCCAGAGACGGTGGCCACGGCCATTCGCATCGGCAATCCTGCCAGTTGGGTGAAGGCCAAGGCGGCAGTGCAGGTGAGCGGCGGTCAGGTGGATAGCGTCACCGACGAGGAGATTCTGGCAGCCTATCGTCTCCTGGCATCCGAAGAAGGGATCTTTTGCGAGCCGGCCAGCGCGGCCTCGGTGGCAGGATTGCTGAAATGGCGAGAGCAGGTGCCTGCTGGAGCACAGGTGGTGTGCGTGCTGACGGGCAATGGCCTTAAGGATCCGGACACGGCCAGCCACCAGGGATCCGCTCCTATCCACACCGGCGTTGTCCCTGAGCTGTCCGCTGTTGCTCGTCTGATGGGTTTCTAGCAGAAACCGCCCGCTGGTTAGGGTCAGGCGTTCCCCTTGGGCGGCGCTCCGTCGCCTATCGGGCATCGCCATCTGGCAAGCGGCATTCCTCTCTCGGCCATACGCTACAGCCCCAGCTCAAAGCCCGCATTGTGCGGAAAGGGCTGTGTCGAGAAATTCCCGAATTAGGGGCAGCACCTGTTCCCCATGCAAGGCAGGGATGGCGTGGCCGGCCCCGGCCAGGATCTTGAGCTGAGCCCCAGGGATCCCTTCGGCATAGGTTTGGCAGTGCCAGAGGGGAATGGTGTCGTCCTGTTCGGCGGCGATCACCAGGGTGGGGGCCTGAATGTAGTTGAGATAACGTTCAACCGTATCGACAGCAGCTTGTGGGCGCAGACGTTGTCGGAGAAATTGCCGAGCGACCGGCTGCTGACGCAGGGATCCCCGCAACCACAAGAGCTGGGCCAGCTTGTCTTCCCAATGCCACCAGCGGGCCAGCGGAGCGATCGCCCGCAACAGCCAATCCACCCAAGCGCTTTCCCAGAGCAAGGGCCGCAAATGGTTGTAGCGTCTCACAAAGCTGTCGTCGCGGATCCCGGCAGGAGCCAACAAAACCAACCCCCGCAGCGGATACCGCACGGCGTAAGCTGCCGCCACCCATCCCCCAAAGGAATGGCCCACCAAAACCGGAGCAGCTAGGCCCAGCCTTTGGACAAATCCGCGCACAAACTCTACTTCTGCAGCGATGTCGTAGTGCAAGGCCGGTTGGCCGGACTGCCCGAACCCCAGTAAATCCAAGGCAATGCAGCGATATTCGTCTCCCAACCCTTGCATCAGCGGCCACCAGTTGGCATGAGTGGCCATAAAGCCATGCAGAAACAGCAGTGGGATCCCTTTTCCCCAGTCTCGATAGGCAGCCCAGCAGGACTCTGCCCCTGCGATGTTCAACCCTTCCAATTTCACCCTGTGCAGCGGGATCTCTTGAACGCGGGCCTGTAACTCCGCCAAGCGCTGGGCCAGGGGGAGTCGTTCCAACAGCGTTTGCCTGGTCATCGGCTTGGGGTCAGTAGACACAGACAGATTCAGCAGATGCAGTTTCTTCCGGAGCAGCATTGGCTACAGCGAATGCACCTATACGGAAATATCTCTCGTATCTCTTTGAACAGGGATCCTGCTCAATCCACCGGAATCTACCTGGGATCCCATCAACTCGGAAAAGACCGTAACGCATCGCAACTTAGCCGATCAACTGCAAATGGGGCGGGGGAGTTTTCAGCCAGTCTTGGCGGGTCAGCAGCCCTTGGAGGAAGCGGGTGGCTGCCTGCGATTGATAGCGCTCCGGGTTAAAAGCCAGCCAGAGGGTACGCCGTATCTGTAGCCCTTCCACCGCCAGCTTCCGGAACCGCCCCTGTTCCACATCGGATCCCACTGCCACCGTAGACAAAAAGGCCACCCCCAAACCCGCCTGGACAGCATTTTTGATCGCTTCAATCGAGCTGAGTTCCAGCCGCACGTTCAATTGGGCCGGGTTAATGCCGTGGCGGTTCAGCACCCGATCGATGGTTTGCCGAGTGGAAGACTGGGGATCCAAGGTGATGAAGGGCAAAGCCAGCAGATCCACAAGAGCCGGAGAGTCGATGGCACACCCGGGAGCACCGACCAACACATATTCATCTTCCGCCAGAGCCATCACCTTCAAGTGCCGCTGCAGCTCAAAGGGGATCTCCCCGCCAACAATGGCCACGTCCAACTGGCCGTCCACCAATTTCTGGGCAATTCGCCGCGTGGATTGCACCAAGAGCTGTACGGAAATTTGTGGATAGCGGCGGTGATATTGGGCGATCAAAGAAGGCATGACATAGGTGCCCACCGTTTGGCTGGCCCCCAGAACCAGATGCCCCCCCTCCATTTTCTGCAAATCCGCTAGGGCCTCGACGGCCTCACGGCACAGCTTGAGGATGCGCTCGCTGTACTGCAGCACCACTTTCCCGGCATCCGTCAGCTCCACCTTGCGCCCACTGCGGTCGAACAGCACCACCCCCAACTGTCGCTCCAGGTTCTGTACTTGCAAGCTGACGGCAGGCTGGGAGACAAACAGGCTATCGGCAGCACGGCGAAAACTACCCTGCTGGGCAATTGCCCGCACGATGAGGAGCTGATCTAAGGTAAATGGCAACTCATCCGCCATAGGGAACTCCAAACCCCACAGTGGGATCCCTTACGTTTCCCTGAAAAGCTGGGCAGCCCGCGTTTGGAAACCCACACGAGATCATCATAAACAAGCGAGAAATCCCAAGAGAACGGTTCAACCCTTTCCCGGCAGCTCGGCTCTGAGGGGTGACCAACCAAGATGTGGAGAGGAAAGCTCAGAATCTTCGGGCTGTTTCACTGCCCTTCGGAGCAGCTATGCCCACAATACCTACCTCTCACCAACCGGCGAAAGATAGCTGTTGGGAATAATTATCAACGCTCTGCGTTTGGCTCGGTCTCTAGCGAGGGCCGTAGGTTGTCCAGTAGCCGCGTCCTTGTCTTTTGGCTGCATCGGCAGCTTCGGTGAGAATGGGGCCGTACTTCAAGCCATCGGTTTGTGGCGACAACAGGCCATGCCCCAAAAACAGCATTTCCTGGTTGATGAGGGTATTGGCTTGCCAAACGTAGGCAGGCAAGGTAGGAGCAGGGGCTAGGGCAGGATCCAACTCCAAAAACACCTCACGTCCCAGCAGAGCAGTCTGCAGATATTGGCCAGCATTGTAAACTGCCAGAGGGGTTTGTCCGCGCAACTCCGTCCAGTTGGGGTTGATCGGGTCAGGCAAGGGATCGATCCCGATCAGTTGCACCAGCCGCAAATCCAAATCCCCTTCAAGCTGAACAACCAGGGTGTTGTAGTTGACCACCCGAAACACGGTTGCACGTTTGAGGTCGCGCAGATCTGGACGCGCCACCAATGTTAAAGCCCGACCGGGCAATGTCGAGAATATCAAAGGCAAGGCCAGAAAGCTGCCCAGCTTGATCAGGCTCCGTCCATTGGATACAAGCGAGGATCTGGAGCGGGGGGAAGTCGGAGCAGAACGCAGGGATTTTTGCAGCATGGACTTTAGCCGTTGCATGGCGGACTTGACAATAGGGATGGTTCGCATGCTTGACCTTTGGATCTCACACCGCCCTCACACCGCCGCCTACTGGGCTTCAACGCGGGATCCGGCTCACCTGCCGTCACTCTACAAAAAATTGGGGCAGATGGGTCAGGTCTGGAAAATCTCTCTCGATTTTTGTCTTGATTTTTAGATGTGCTACCCATCCGGTCAGCAGTTGCCAGCGCTGACAACCTGTGGTTGGTCATTTCGATTCAAACTGGGACACTGTACCCACACCTAAAACATGCATGAAACATGCATGGGGCCACAGGGCTTTTCTCAGCTGCCCAGGCGTCTCACCCTAAACTGAAGTGACTAAGTCCTTCCGAGCAGCAGGATTGTCTTTTGGTCTTCTCTCTTTGCGAAGGAAAGGGGGAGTGCTTGGAAACCTTTTCAATTCAGTTTGAAACAATTACAGTTGTCCAACTCTCAAATCTCTCAAAAGCGCAGCCCCTAGAGGGTAGCAGGGTTCTTTTCGACTGCTTCGGACAAGAGGGAGTTGACCAGCACGGTTACCAACCCCAGTCGATTGCCCGCCAAAATATCCGTCAACAGGCGGTCTCCCACCATAGCCACTGCTTCTACCGGCAAGCCCATCTGGGCTACGGCCCGCCGCAAGGCCCGCCGTGAGGGTTTCCCAGCGCGGTGAATGTAGGGCAGGTTCAGGCTTTCTCCGATTTGTTGGATGCGGCTGCGATTGAGGTTGTTGCTCACCAGCCAAATTTGAAAGTGCGGACGCAACTGCTCCAGCCAAGCAGCCACAGCGGGATCCACCTCAACCTGTCGGCTCGGCACCAGTGTACCGTCTACGTCAAAGATGATGCCTTTTACCTGCCAGGCCCACAGGTCTTCTGCCCGCAACTTTAAGACAGTGCCGGCCACCACCAGATCCGGTTGCAGGAGCTTGAACCAAGGTTTGTGTACCATCCGCTCCGAAAGACCTACGAAACGCTAACAAACACTGCCAGAGTGTTCAGTGCCTGCCGCGCTTCTGCTTCCTTCCTGCTTCAGCGACCCATGACTAGCGGCAGAGTTCACCCCCACCACCCCGCCAGAGGAGTCTCCACAGGCGTCA
>NZ_JANSIA010000024.1:0-31608 GCF_047461835.1 Synechococcus sp. R60.1
TTGGGAAGGGGATGCGGATTTTAACGGTGCGAAGGTGATTGCGCTTTTGGGGGCTGCCGTAAACCAGCCTAGAGGTCAAGCCTACGGCTCGCTTCGCGAACGTGGTTGGCTTGCCAACTGCAGGGCTACCGTTCGCGCCAGCGGGCCGGAGGCCGAAAGCCCGCCCTGTACTGCGAAGCAGTCAGGGTCGGGTAGTTTACACTCTAACACGAGCTACCCAAATGAGATAAGGAGCCGCTGGCGGGAGCTGACAACTCTTTTTTTCCTGCGGTTAAAGAGTAAACCTTGCCATATCATCTTCTCCACCGGATCTCGACCGTCAAACGGGGGGATCCCTGAGCAAGCTAGCTCTGAGATAGGCGCTTCACCTCAGCTCCAGAGAGCAGGCGATGGGCTTCTTGCAGCAAAGCCGGGATCCGGTCGCGGTGGGGGCTGTGGATAAGATAAGGTCGCAGGGCTTCGGCATCCACTTTGTCTGCCCGCTGGCCGGGGAGCCAACTGCCGGCATTGCCCAACAGGTTGTAACGGCTCTTGGCATAGTCCACCAAGTCATAGGCCAAGACCAAATTGCGCAGCAGCAGAATGAACGGGATATTCACTTGTCCGGGGGTTTGGTCGTAGCGAGGCAGGCCCTGGTGCCAAGTTTTGGCGTAGTGTTCCCCCACCTGCTCGATCAAAGCTTGCTCTAGGCGGGCCAGGATCGGCGGCAACAGCTCATCAGCCCGATCCAATAACTCCACCGCCTGCAGGTGCTCATCAAAATCGCTGGGTCGGGCCGCCCCAATGCTGAGGGTGTGAACCTGGGGATGGGACAGACAGAACAGGTCGTTGAAGACCATCGGGCTAAGGGGTTGGCACAACTGCACCAGCTTGGCGGGCGGATCGTAAAGCTTGCCCCCCTTATCCGAGGGACTGATGATGAATACCCCCATATCCTGCTGAGCGGCGGCCTCAATGGCGGGCCAGTTGGTCTGGTTGACAAAATACCAGTGCAGGTTGACGTAATCGAAGCCCCCTGACCGTATGGCTTCCACGATCAACTCCGTCGGCCCATGGGTGGAGAAGCCGACAAAACGCACCCGCCCCTGCCGTACCAGGCGCTGACACACCTCCAGACACCCCCCTGGACGCAGGCTGTGCTCCAAGTCTTCCCAGGTATTCAACCCGTGGATGGCCAGCAGATCCACATAATCGAGGTTCAAGTAGCTCATCGATTGCTCGAACTTGGCCAGGAACTGCTTCGGGTCGGCGCTGGGGCCAATTTTCGTCTGCACAATCAGATCTTGCCGGGGAAAGAGCGGCAAAATGCGGCCCAACTGCATTTCAGAAGTGCCATAGCCGCGGGCAGTTTCGATGTGGTTGATGCCCACCTCCAAGGCCCGGCGAATCGTCGCCTCCAGGTTCTGCTGGCTTGCCGCTGGGATCCCTGACCAAGGAGTATCTTGCCAACTGTGTTGATAGCGCATGCCACCACAGCTCAGCACGGGCATAGACAGCTCGGTACGCCCAAATCTGCGATACTGCATGGTTTTTCCCCTGGACTAAGCCCCATTTTAGAGTGGCCCCACCGCCGAAGCTTAAACCCCAGGCCGACCGCGTTGCGCAGCAGTCTCCATCAGAAATCAGATCAGTCTGGAGATATGAGGCTGCAGGAGAGCGACTAAGCTAGAGTGTTCTCAAGAGTACGGGGCTGACGGGGCTCGAACCCGCAACTTCCGCCGTGACAGGGCGGTGCTCTAACCAATTGAACTACAGCCCCAATCGCTGCGAATATCTATTCTGGATGTGAATGAGGATTGTTGTCAATCATGGTGGTTAGTTTGGCAGCACAGGCCGCAACCCTTGTGGATACTGCTCCCCAAAACGGGATCCCGACGGCGGCAATGCAACAGGTGGCGGATGTGCTCACCCAGGTGGCTCAACACCTGGATCACCTGCAATACACCACCTTGCGCTACCCCGATGGCGGCTGGCTGACGGTGCGGGTGGTCGAGGATCCTGCTGCTGGCGAGGCGGAGTCTTTGTCCTCAGAGGGATCCGAGCCGGCAACTCATCTGTGGATCCCGGCCTTCGGCCACCTGGAAGATGCCCACACCACGCTGGCAGAGCTTAAGGATCGAGCGCCGGAGCTGGAGACCGCTTCTTTTGGGGTCTTGGAGCTGTTGTTCTTGGCGTTGGGCCTTTCTCGGGCCGATGGTATTGTCTTTTACGACCAAGCTGGGGATCGGCAACAGGGCAAAACCGTAGCCTGCCGAGCTTTGATGGAACAGGTCAATCAATCGCTTCGCAGATGGGCCTCTCCACCCCCTTCAATGGCTTGAGCTCTTGAACTTTTCTCTTTTATGGTTTTGTGGTCATTTCGATTCAAACTAGGACAAAGCGTTGAATGCGGAGGGCCAGAAGGCTTTTCTAAGGACTCCGTCCCGCCGGCGCGAGCAGTAGCCCAGACGTCTCATCCTAACCTGAAACAACTATAGAACTATTAAAGATCTATAAAGTTAAAGATCGCAACGCAAAATTCCAGATCCGCCAGATCCGCAATCCGCCCTGCGTCAGCTTAAAATGGCTCCCTGCCGACGGGCAAACTTCCGTAGCTTCTCGTCCATCCGCGCCCCCCGTAGATCCGCTTTGCAAAAGTTGGTAAAGCGCTTGCTCTTTTCTTCTGGGTATCGAGCCAAACGAACCCCACCGCCCATCGACCAGATCACCGAGCTGGCCACCACCAAGGCGATCCCAGCCGCTCCTAACGCATAAACCAAATTGCCCGTGGTCAGGCGGACAAGCAAAAAGGCCAGGATCCCTGAGCCCAGCAGCCCCCCCAAGCCTGTCAGGATCCCTCCCAACGTCTTGGCCGATCCAGACAGTTGGATCAAAACCCGCAGCCAGTAGGGTTGAGGGGTGTTGAAGAGGATGCCGCGCAGATCCGCCCCCTGCAAGTTGGCCCCTGAGAAATCGGCCCCCCGCAGATCGGCCTGGCGCAAATCATAGCCGGCCAAGTTTTGGTTGGCAAAGGACTTGCCCCGTAGATCGGCCCCCGCCATGGAAGGGATCCGCGGTGGGGTAGCCGGCTTGATCCGTCCGCTGCCTGTGATGCTGCTGGCTCGGCCCAGTTGGGTAAAACCGGTGGTGCTCCCCCACTCAGAGGGGATGGATAGCGGGCTGCTGGCTGTCATTCCCCCTGCAGTGAACTGAGGTAGGGGTGTGGGCGAGAAACCGCCTGAGCGGCGCTTGGCCCAGTAGCCGGAGATCACCGATGTGCTGGGATTGGCAGACAGGGGAGAGCTGGGCAACACAATCGGCTGAGAGATCGGGCCGCCTGCCTCTTCCACCGGGATCCCTTGCAACGCCCGCAAGACCTCGGTGGCGGTGGCAAAGCGCTGATTGATGGCCGGCTGCAACATGCGGTGCAGAATGGCGTCGAATTCCGGGCTGAGCTGCAGGCAATCCGACCAATCCCACTGTCCCGTTTCATGGTTATAAAACTTGGCCGGAGATTCCAACGTCATCAAGTTGATGCAGGTAGCCGCCAAAGCATAGAGATCGCTAGAGGGACCGACCGCCTGGCCGGCTACTTGCTCCGGGGGAGAAAAGCCAAGGGAGCGGATTGCTGTCACTTCTGCCGCCTGCTCCTGGGCTGGCCCCAGTTCCTTTACGGCCCCAAAGTCGATCAGCACCAATCGACCATCTTCTTTGCGACGAATGAGGTTGGCAGGTTTAATGTCTCGGTGAACCGTGTTGTGGCTGTGGACATAGCTGAGGATCAGCAGCACCTCCTGCATCACCTGCCGGGTTTGTTCTTCGGAAAAGGGCCCATTGCGACGCATTTCTTGGGAGAGGGTGGTGCCCTGGATAAATTCCTGCACCAAGTAGAACTTGCCGCCTTCCTGGAAGTGGGCGTAGAGCTTGGGGATCTGCGAATGTTCGCCCAGGCGCTCCAACACTTGGGCCTCGCGATTGAAGAGCTCCTCCGCCAGCTTGGCCAGTTGCGGGGATCCCTCGACCGGGCGCAACTGCTTGATCACCCGCCAAGGTTTGGAGGGCATGTCCTCATCCCGCGCCAAAAAGGTAGAGCCAAATCCCCCCTGGCCGATGCGCTTGAAGGCCCGGTAGCGATTGCGCAGCAGGAGGGGATGGCCACAAGAGGCACAGGTAGAGGCATCCGCCGGGTTTTCCGGGTGCAAACAGGCAGGGTTAAGGCAGTAGCAAGTGGGCATACCAGTTTGGGGTTACCGGCTGGCGATCCGGACAACCGAGACGGAGCCAAGAAGTCGGCAGGCAAGTTGTGAGAGATACATACAGGTTAGACCAAGAAGAAACAAATCTTGCACAACTGCCTCAGATAGGCTGATCTTAGCGTCTGCCCGCCCTGAGGTTAATCGGACAAATCGCTTAGGTTTTCGGCGGATGGGGTTTGGTGGAACAGAGGAGAACAACAAGGGCTGGACTGCCCTGCAGAGGGAAAACTTAGAATTGATGAATACAGCCATCTTCGCCTGTCATGTTTCCAGCGCTTTCCGGTGCCGCCATTCGGCAAACTTTTCTGGACTTCTACGCTCAGCGGGGCCACCAGGTGTTGCCCAGCGCCTCCTTGGTGCCGGAAGATCCGACGGTGCTGCTGACCATTGCCGGCATGTTGCCCTTTAAGCCCATTTTCCTGGGGCAACGGGATCCGGAGTACCCACGGGTTACAACGGCCCAGAAATGTGTGCGCACCAACGACATCGAGAATGTGGGCCGAACGGCGCGCCACCACACCTTCTTCGAGATGCTGGGCAACTTCAGCTTTGGCGACTACTTCAAAAAAGAGGCCATCGCCTGGGCCTGGGAGCTGGTGACGGAGGTTTTCGGCCTGCCCCCGGAACGGCTGGTGGTGAGCGTCTTTCGCGAAGATGAGGAGGCTTTTGCCCTCTGGCGAGATGAGATAGGGATCCCGGCCCACCGCATCCAGCGCATGGGAGAGGCGGATAATTTCTGGGCTGCCGGCCCCACCGGCCCCTGTGGCCCTTGTTCTGAGATTTACTACGACTTCAAGCCGGAGCTGGGGGATGAGCGGATCGATTTGGAGGATGACTCCCGCTTTCTGGAGATCTACAACCTGGTGTTCATGGAGCTGAACCGGGATAGCGAAGGTCACCTGATGCCGCTGGCCAAGCAAAACATCGACACCGGCCTGGGGTTGGAGCGGTTGGCCCAAGTGTTGCAGGGGGTGCCCAACAACTACGAGACGGACTTGATCTTTCCCATCATTCAAACGGCGGCTGGGATCGCCGGGCTGAACTACTCCAAGGCCAACCCGGAGCAGCAGATCTCTCTGAAGGTGATCGGGGATCACGCGCGGGCAGTGATGCACTTGATTGCCGATGGGGTGCTCCCTTCCAATGTGGATCGGGGCTATGTGCTGCGGCGGCTGATCCGGCGGATGGTGCGCCACGGGCGATTGCTGGGGATCGGCGAGCCCTTCACCATCCCGGTGATCGAGACCGCGATTCAGTTGGCCGAGGCTGCCTATCCTCAGGTGCGGGAGCGAGAAACCCTGATCAAGACCGAGCTGCAACGGGAGGAAGAGCAGTTTCTCAAAACCCTGGAGCGGGGGGAACGGCTGCTGCTGGATCTGTTTGCTGCTGTCGAATCTTCCCGTCGTGACAGCGGTGCGGAGCACTCCACCGGCTCCCAAAAGCAGATCTCCGGCGCCGACGCCTTCAAGCTCTTCGATACCTACGGTTTTCCGCTGGAGCTGACCCAAGAAATCGCCCAAGAACACGGCTTCAGTGTGGATCTGGAGGGCTTTGAACAAGAAATGGAGAAACAGCGGCAGCGGGCCCGCGCCGCCCACCAAACCATCGACCTCACAGCCCAGGGATCCCTGGACGAGCTGGCGGATTTCCTCAGCCAAACGGAGTTTTTGGGGTACAGCCAATCTTCTGCCCGCGGTGTGGTCGAGGCCCTGTTGGTCGAGGGGAAATCGGTGCCCCAAGTGGAGGCAGGGCAAGCGGTGCAGATCGTTTTGGATCGCACGCCCTTCTACGCCGAGTCCGGCGGGCAAATTGGTGACCGGGGCTACCTCTCCGGGGATGGCCTGCTGGTGCGGATTGAAGATGTGCAAAAGCAAGGGGATCTGTTCGTTCACTTTGGCCGTGTGGAACGCGGGATCCTGCGGGTGGGGGATCCCGTCCAAGCCCAAATCGACCTGGCCTGTCGGCGGCGCGCCCAAGCCCACCACACCGCCACCCACCTGCTGCAGGCGGCCCTGAAAAGAATTGTCGATCCCTCGATTGGTCAGGCGGGATCCCTGGTGGCCTTTGACCGGCTGCGCTTTGATTTCACCCTATCCCGGCCAGTCACCCCTGAGGAGCTGGAACAGATCGAGAACTTGGTGAACACCTGGATTGCCGAGGCCCATGCTGCTCAAGTGGCGATCATGCCCTTGGCCGAGGCCAAAGCCAGAGGTGCTGTGGCCATGTTCGGGGAAAAATACGGCGCCGAGGTGCGGGTGATCGACTTTCCGGGGGTGTCGATGGAGCTGTGCGGTGGCACCCATGTCAACAACACCGCCGAGATCGGCCTGTTCAAGATCATCGCCGAGACCGGGGTGGCTGCTGGGATCCGCCGCATCGAGGCCGTGGCCGGGCCGGCTGTGCTGGAATACCTGAACGAACGGGACAGGGTGGTGCGGGAGCTGAGCGCTCAATTTAAAGCCAAGCCCCAGGAACTGCCGGAGCGGGTTGCCGCCCTACAGGCGGAGCTGAAAGCTGCCCAGAAGGAACTGGAAGAGGTGCGCAGCCAGTTGGCCTTGCTACAGGCCGAAAGTCTGCTGGCCCAGGCGGTTGCCGTCGGAGATCTCAAGGTGTTGGTGGCCGAGCTGGGATCCACCACCCCTGAGGCCCTCAAAACCGCTGCCGAGCATCTGCTCTCCAAGCTGGGGGAAGGGGCAGTGGTGCTGGGATCGGTGCCGGAAGCCGGCAAGGTCAGCCTGGTGGCTGCCTTTAGCCCTGCGGTGCAGCAACTTGGCCTGAAGGCGGGATCCTTCATCGGCGAGATCGCCAAACTGACTGGGGGCGGTGGTGGCGGACGGCCCAACTTGGCCCAAGCTGGGGGCAAACAGCCGGAGAAATTGGCAGAGGCTTTGCAGGTGGCCCGGGAGCGGTTGCAAGCAGAGCTAATCTCCCGTTAGCGGAGCGAAGCCCCTTTGAGCAGCAACAGGCCGTCCATCAGCCACTACAGTCGTTCAGTTTAGAGTGCTGTTCAGTTTAGGGTGAGACGCCTGGGCTGTTGAAGGAAGCCTTCTGGCCCCGTATTGGGTTATGGGTTTAGGTTTAAATCGAAATGACTATAGATCTTCGGCCAGTGGGGTTTCCGACATGTCTTCCAGGCTCAGTTGCACCTGCCGCTGCAGCGCCTGAATCGCTTGGTATTCCTGCTGGATGCTGGCCTGGTACTGGGCGGCCAGGGCAGTGTTGCCTTCGGAAAAGGCTTGATCCCACAGTTGGGTCCAGTAGCGGTAGCGCTTCTGGCGAATTTCCAGCTCCATGTTGGCAATGGCGGCCCGCACCACCATCCGTGGACGCATCAGGGCTACGCGGGTATTTTCGTCCAACCAGAGCAGATGGCTGAGGCGCTCGTTGAGCTGCTCATCTTGGGCACAGAGGGTGCGCAAAGCCGTCAGCAAAGTCTCTCCCCGGTCTTCCAGCTCCGGCTGTGCCGAGATCAGTTCCAAGATCCGCTGCCACAGCTCCCGGTGGGGGCGAAAACTAAATTGCAGCTCTCGCTCCAGCAAAGTTTGCCGAATTTCGTGGCGATACTCGCCAAAATGCAGAAAGATCTGCAAAAGATGGGACTCAGATTGCAAGAGTTTGGATCCCTTATTGAGGGAAGGTTGCTGGGGTTTGGCCCAGCGGTACTGCCGCACGGCTCGGCGCAGGTCTTCTTCCAAATCTCGACTGAGGCGACCGTTGCCGCGGCTGAGCAATTCTGCCACTTTGTGCAAATACAAAGAGCGCCATTGTCCACCCAAACCGGCCAGCAGTTGCACAAGGGCTTGACGGGCCTGTTGAAAATCGGCGGCCCGGCTCAGATCCCGACCGGCCAGCACCTGTTCAATTCGCCAATCCAGCCACAGGGGAGCTTGCTCGATCAGGGTTTGCAGTTCAGCAACCGCTCGCGTCGGCGGGGCCGAGCTCTTGTACTCCCGCAAAAACTCGTCGGCATCTTTGCCCTCAGGAAGGGTGAGAATGCGCAGCTCAATTTCTCCGCGCCGCGCTTGTTCTTCAACGGCTTCAATGGCTCGGTTGGCGGCGTTCAAACCGGCCCGATCCGCATCAAAATTGAGAATCAGTCGCTTCGATTGGGTGTAGCGCAGCAGGATCTTCACCTGGTGGGGCGTCAAAGCGGTGCCCATAGCGGCTACGGCATAGGCAACCCCCGCCTGATGCAGGGCGATGACATCGAAGTAGCCTTCCACCACCAGGACTTGATCGGCCTTGGCAATGGCATCGCGGGCAAAGTTGAGGCCATAGACCACCTGGCTTTTGTTGAAGAGCTCTGTTTCTGGAGAGTTGAGGTACTTGGGCTGTCCTGACTCCCCCAAGGCTCTGCCGGCAAACCCGATCACCCGCCCCTGCACATCGAAAATGGGCAGCATGATCCGGTTGCGAAAGCGGTCGTAGTGGCCGGATCCCTGCTGGCGGGGAACCAGCAATCCAGCCTCTTCTAAAAGTTTGACCGGTTGGCGCTTGTGGTTGACCAAGTATTCGTAGAGAGATTGCCAGCCGGGGGGAGCAAAGCCGATTTGAAATTTTTGCAAAGTTTCTTCGCTCAGGTGGCGGCTGTGCAGGTACTGGCGGGCGGCGGATCCTAGCTGGGAGCGGAGGGCATGCTGATAAAAATCGGCGGCCATGGCCAAAATCTCCAGCAGCTTTTCCCGGTGGGAGAGTTCCCGCTCATCAAGGGATCCCAAGGGCTGCGCCTCGGGATTGCGGGTGGGCAGAGGTATGTGGTATCGCCGCGCCAAGTGGCGCACGGCCTCGGCAAAGGGAAGATGCTCGGTCTGCATGACAAAGCGCAGCACATCTCCCCCTGCCCCGCAGGAGAAGCACTTGTAGATCTGCTTGCTGGGGCTGACCTGAAAACTGGGTTTGTGGTCGTTGTGGAAAGGGCAAAGCCCAACGAAGTTCTTCCCCTGCTTGCGCAGCACCACTTTTTCGGCCACCACTTCCACGAGGTCGGCCTTTTGGCGCACCAACTGAATGAAATCGGGGGGCAGACCGCTCATGGCTGCAGGGGATCCTGACCTTATAGTAGCCGGGGGAAACTCGACAGGCTGTCTTTTGACCTGGCCCAACGGGCTTGGGATAATGGGCGGGCCTTAAAGGCTAGTTTTCGGTCAGTCCCTGAGATGAAAATGCGAATGATCAACCTTTTTATCGGGCTTTTGGTGGCAGTATTTGCCCTCTTTTTAGGCCCGCAAATGGCTTCTGCTGAGCCTGATTTGGCCTTGGGAGCCAAGGTCTTTCAGGCCAAATGCGTGGGTTGTCACTTGAACGGGCGCAACACTTTGGTGGCAGCGAAAAACCTTTCTCTGGCGGCTCTTCATGAGTACCACGTAGATACCCCTGAGCTGATCCAGGCCCAAGTGAGAAACGGCAAAGGGGCCATGCCGGCTTTTGCCAAGATTCTCAAGCCGGAGGAGATCGAGGCGGTGGCGGCCTACGTTTTGGATCGCGCTGAGCACAACTGGAGTAGAGGCTAGTGTCCAAAGAGAGGACTCAAGATCCAGCCTTGCTGCAGGAAAGCCCGGCGGAGCGGCTGCCTCACGAGCAGGGATGTGAAGGGAAGGGATCCCGCCGCAAAATCCTGTCGGTTGGCGTGGGAGCCCATGGCTTGGTGGCGGTGGGCATTTCTGCCCATGGGGTAGTGGCCATCGGCGTGGTGACCCACGGCATCCTCTCCATTGGCCTAGTGGCTATGGGGGCGCTCTCCTTCGGGCTGGTGTCGATGGGCTTGGCCAGTGCCGGCCTGGTGTCGATGGGCCTCTCCAGTTGGGGACAGCACAGCATGAGCATAACGGAATCCCACGGATCCCATCACCACCCCTAGGTTTTGACCAACAAACACTGCATTTTTCTCTTTCTCTACAGGCTTGTAAGGAGCATCTGCGAATGTTCAGTCTGCAAAGTTACTTGACCCTGGCCAAGAAATCTCTGCTGGCCCTGGGAATGAGTTTTTTACCCCTTTCCTCTGCCTGGGCCCATGTCACCGTCCATCCCAAAGAGGCCCCGGCGGGCAGCTTTGCCAAGCTCACCTTTCGGGTGCCCCATGGCTGCGATGGATCCCCGACCGTGCGCCTGCGGGTGCAGATTCCGGAGGGATTCGTCTCTGTGAAGCCGATGGTGCATCCCCTGTGGAAAATCGAGACGGTCAAAAAGCCGCTGGAGACCCCCTATGAGTCGCATGGGAAGATGATTACCGAAACGGTTGCCGAGGTGATCTGGAGCGGCGGCTCGCTGCCAGACGGGCTCATGGACGAGTTCAGCATTGGTGTGAAGCTGCCGGATCGCCCTGGTGAGACTATAGCTATCCCGGCAATCCAGGAGTGCGAGCAGGGCATGTACCGCTGGATTCAGGTGGCTCAGCCTGGCGAGGATCCCAACAGTTTGCCGGAGCCGGCTCCGCTGCTGAAGCTGACAGGTGGAGACAGTGGACATGGGCACGGCCACGGGCATGGACATGGGCATGGTCACGGTACCCGCTAAGCGGTCTGCTTAGGAGCATGTTTCATCCCAAAAGGGGTTTTGCTGGGATTTGGGCTGGGATCCTCTGCCTCTTGCTGTGGGTGGCCGGGATCCAGCCCGTTTTTGCCCATGCCAGCTTGCTCTCCACCTTCCCGGAGGATGGGGCAGTGTTGCAGGAAGCTCCGGCCCAGGTGCGGCTTGTTTTCAATGAGCCGGTGCAGATCACACAGCTCCAGGTTTTAGACAGCAACGGACGAGCTCTGCCCTTGGAAAATCGGGTGACCAGGGGTGAGGCACCGCAGGGGGATCTGCCCCAGGAGATCCCAGAGGGGGTTTACATTGTCAGCTGGCGGGCCATTTCTGCCGATTCCCATCCGGTGAGTGGATCGTTTGCCTTCCAGGTGGGGGCAGCCGATCCTGGGCAATTGCAGGCGGCGAGGACAGCTCACGCCCAAGGAAGGGATCCCTTGTACTGGCCGCTGGTGGGGGTACGCTGGGGGATCTACTTGGGCAGCCTCTTTGTGGTGGGGGTGCTGGGCTGGTGGCGACTGTTGCGGGGGCAGCGGAGCAGTTTCGCCGATTCTGATCGCGTCAGCGGGGCGGAGCCCTTATCTTGGGCTTTTGCGACAGCTTGGATCACCCTCAGTTTGACCGCGGTGGCCTTCGGTTTGCATTTGGCCCAGCTTTACCCCCACTTCAATGGGCGAGAGCTGCTGCGTGTGATGCTTTCTCCCTACGGTTGGGGTACAGGGCTGCGGCTGGTGGGGCTAGGGATCCTGATCTGGGCCTGTGAGGGAGGTGCCGTCTGGGCCAGCGGTATGGGGTCGGTGTTGGTGCTCGGCTCCTTTTTGCCCATTGGCCATGCTCTCACCAGTGAGCATCCGATGGGGACAATGGCGCTGCTGGGGCTGCATCTGGCCGGTTCAGCTTTCTGGTTGGGAGGGTTGTGGGGGCTGGAGCGCCTGCTGGGCAAGGAATCTGCTCCCTACCCATCTGTAGGCATCATCCAACGGTTTTCTGACGTGGCCACCTGGGCAGTGCCCGGACTGATCCTGGCAGGGGTGGGAATGGGTGGGATCCACCGCGGCTGGGACTGGGATCATCCGTATGGGCAGTATCTCTGGGCCAAGCTGCTGCTGGTGCTGATGATGGTGGGGCTGGGCGCCCACAACAAGTTTCGGCTGGTGCCGGCATTGCAACAGGGTGGGCAGACGGTGGGCCGGTCGCTGCGCCGGATCGTCCGCCTGGAGTTGGTGGGGCTGATTCTGGTGCTGGCCTTGACCAGCTTCCTGGTGGCCCAGGCTCCCCCCAGTCATGGGAGGCAGGGCATGGGATCCCCCCTGGAATCAGGTTGGCAGACCAGTTGTGAAGAGCGCTTGAACTGGCCGGAAGGCAGCCTGCACCTGAGGATTCTGCCCTGTCGTCCTGGGGAAAATCAAATTCGGGCTGAGGTGAAGGGAGTCCCGGCCCAGGAATTGACCCTTGGGTTTTCCCTGCCAGAACAGGGGATCCCCCCTCTACGCCGCACTGTAGCGCCGGATGGGCCTGGCCAATTTGTGGTGGAAAATGTGCCTCTGGCCCTGGCGGGGGAATGGCAGATCGAGGTGAGACTGCTGATCAGCGATTTTGAAGAGCGGCGAGGTCAGATCGCGGTTTCTCTCTGACTGAATTGTTACAGACATTGAAGATCGCGAAAAGAAAAAGCAGAAAAAGACCCTGGATAGGAGCTGTGGGTTGCTCCGCCCAAGGGCGTCGGCCTGTGGCAGAATCGAGCCAGCTCGTAGTGGCAAAAGGCTGCTCCGCTCAGGCGACCGGCTTGGCTATGGAAGACAAGATCAGAGCGGGAAGTGTGCTCAGGGGACGCTATCGCATTCTCCATCCCCTCGGGGAAGGGGGATTTGGCATAACCTACAAGGCGGTGGATCAAGACACCTTCGATAGCCCCTGCGTCGTCAAGCGCCTTCGCCCCCTCTCCACGGATCCTTATACACTGGCCACGGCTCGCAAGCTCTTTGAACGGGAAGCCAAGGTTCTCAACCGGCTCAACCACTTCGACCAGGTGCCCCGCCTTTTGGCCCACTTCGAGCAGGATCAGGATTTTTACTTGGTGCAAGAGTTTGTTGCCGGGCATGATCTCAGCCAGGAGCTGATCCCGGGCAAGCCGCTGAGCGAGGCCGAGGTTTTGAAACTGTTGTGGGATATTTTGGAGATCCTGCGCCATGTACACGCCCACCAGATCGTCCATCGGGATATCAAGCCGGCCAACCTGATGCGCCGCGATGCCGATGGCAAGTTGGTGTTGATCGACTTTGGGGCAGTCAAGGAAGTGGGGCGGTTGGTCAGCCATGCCCCCGGCCAAACTCAGTTGGCGACGGTGATTGGCTCGGTTGGCTACATGGCGCCCGAACAGCTCAACGGCAAGCCCCAGCCCTGCAGCGACCTGTACTCCGTAGGGGTGCTGGCCATCCAAGCCCTCACCGGTCGTCCTCCCCATAAGATCCGGGATGATCCCCGCACCGGCCAACTGCTCTGGCGGGATTTGGTTCAGGTCAGCGAGGAGCTGGCCGAGATTTTGGATCGCCTGATCTGCCCCCACTGGCAAGAGCGCTTCCAGTCCGCTGCTGAAGTGTTGGAGGCGCTGCGGCCCCTGTTGCCTTTTCCCCAAGAGGCGACGCTCGGCGATGTTTCGGTGGATCAGGTTTTGGTGACGCGCCTGTTGGCCCGCGGACAGGAGAAAGCCCGCCAAGGGGATTTCCAGGGGGCGATTGCCGACTGTACGTTGGCCATTCAATTGGATCCCCAAAATAGCCGCGCCTACAGCCAGCGGGGCAGCGCCCGCTACAAAAGTGGGGACTTGGCAGGGGCCATCGCAGATTACACCCAAGTCATTCAACTGGCAGGGGACGCCCGCGCCTATTTCAACCGCGGCATTGCCCGCTACCGGCTGGAGGACTACGAGGGAGCTGTTGCCGACTACACCCAGGCTCTCAGCCTCAACCCACAATGGGCGGTGGCCTACTACAACCGTGGCAATGCTTACCGGCAACTCAATCAGCAGCAGCAGGCCATCGAAGACTATTCGCGGGCCATTGAGCTCAACCCGGAAGATGTGCGGGCCTATTTCAACCGCGGCGTGGTGCGCGGCCATCTGGGAGATGCGCAGGGGGCAGCAGCCGATTTTTCCGAGGTGATCAAGCGGGACCCTCAGGACGGGGAAGCCTACTTCAACCGGGGAGTGGCGCGGGTCCAGTTGTCAGATCTACAGGGGGCTATTGAGGACTACACCCAAGCGCTGCAGTTGGATCCTCGCCACGGCAAAGCCTATTACCACCGGGGCCTGGCCCGGCAAGCGTTGGGGGATCCCCAGGGGGCTGTTGAAGACTTTTCTCAGGCCCTATCCCTACGGTCTGCTGAGGCCACTGAGCTACCTGAGGCAGAGGCGGCAGCCCAGGCGGATCTCTACTTGCAGCGGGCCATGGCCTACCTGAGCAGCAACGCCCTGGAGTCGGCGCTGGCGGATTGTGAACAGGCTCTCCGCCTGGATCCTAAGCTGTCGCGGGCCTATCTCTGCCGGGGCTTGGCCCGTCAGGGGCTGGGGGATCCCGGCGGCGCTCTGGCAGACTTCAACCGCGCCCTGGAGCTGGATCCCCAGATGGCCAAAGCCTACCTCAACCGAGGCATTGCCCACCTGGACTTGGGCAACATCGAAGCGGCTTTGTCGGACTTGAGCCAGGCCATCGCTCTGGATCCCCAAGATGCCAGTGCCTACAGCAGCCGCGGGCGAATTCATTGGCTGTTGGGGGATCCCCTAGCGGCTCTGCGGGATTATACAGCTGCCCTGGAGCGGGATCCGCAGAACCCTCAGCTCTACTTCAACCGCGGCCAACTCCATGCTGAGCGGGAAGATTGGCCGGCAGCCTGTGAGGACTTCTCGCAGGTGTTGCAGTGGGGGATCCCACGCGGGCCGGAGCTGCTGGTTAATGCCCATCTGCGCCGCGGTATGGCACGGCAACGGCTGGGGGATTGGCAGGGGGCGTTGGCCGATTTCGACCAAGCTCTGCAAGGGGATCCTCAGTCGGGCTTGGCTTATTTCCATCGCGGCCAAGTGCGGGCTGCTCTGGGAGATGGGCTGGGGGCCATCCAGGATTACCACCAGGCTTTGGCGCTGGGGGTGGCAGTGGCCGAGGCGGATATCCGCCGAGATCTGGCGCGGGCCCAAATCCAGACGGGAGATCTGCAGTCGGCCTTGGAGCAGTTGAACGAGGCGGTGCGCTTGCAGCCGGAACGGCGGGATCTGCGCCAAGAGCGAGCTGAGTTGTGCCGACAGCTGGGCCGGTGGCCAGAGGCCATTGCCGACTACGACGAGGTGTTGCGGCAGGATCCTCAGGACTGGACGGCTTGGCTGGGACGGGGCATGGCCCATGGACAGGTGGGCAACTGGGATTCCGCCATTCAGGATCTCAGCCGGGTTTTGCAGCAGGATCCTGACCACAGGGAAGCGCTGTGGCACCGCGCACAGGCCCTGCAGCAGTTGGGTCAGACCGAAGCGGCCTTGCAAGATCTAAACCGTCTGCTGCAGCGGGATCCCCAACACAGGATGGCCCGCTTGGCCCGCGGCTCTCTGTTGTTGGCGTTGGCGGTGCGCGGCACCGTTCCTGCAGCGGGCGTAGCCTTGGAGCAGGCCGAATCCGACTTCGACCAAGTCATCCAAGAACAAGCCCAAGACGGGGAACAGTCCCGGCAGCTCTATCTGGAGGCCCACCTGAAGCGGGCCCAAGTCCGCCGCCTGCGCCACAACCTGGAGGGGGCAATAGCCGATTGGGATCGGGTCTTGGAGCTGGCCAGCCCAGGGGATCCAGAAGTGCTGGTCACCGAAGCCCTGTTGTATCGGGGCTTGTGTCGCCAAGAGAGGGGGGATCTGGCTGGGGCGTTGGCCGATTTCACGGCGCTGATCCAGCAGCAACCGCAGGCTTCTCAGGCTTTTGCTTTGCGGGCAAGGGTGCATCTGGCTTTGGGGGATCAAGAGGCGGCATTGGCGGATCTCAACCAAGCTCTGAGCCTCGACCAGAACTGGGGGGTGGCCGATGCTGCCCTGGCCTACCGTCAACGGGGGGATCTACACCGGCAGGCCAATTGCCCTGAGCTGGCCATTGCCGACTACACGCAGGCCCTGGCCTTGAACCCCCAGGAGCACTCTGCTTTGCTCCACCGAGCTCTCCTGTGGGATGGCGAGGGACAGACGGACAAAGCGATAGAAGACTACACCCGACTGCTGCAACTGGAGCTGGATCCCCAGGAGCGGGTCTGGGTTTTGAACAACCGCGGCTGGGCCTACGCCCAACAGGGGGATTTTTCGGCGGCCATCCGCGACTACGACCAAGCCATAACACTCTGCACTGCTGACGCGAGCGATAGGGATCCCTGCCACCTCAAGGCCCACCTCAACCGCGCCCTGGCCCGGACTGCCCTTGGGGATTGGCAGAGAGCCTGCCAGGATTTCCAGGCTGCCCTCCAGATGCAAGGGTACGAAGGTCGGCTTTTGGAAGACGTTATCGCTAGTTATTTCAAAATAGGTTGAGACACTTCCCAAAGGCTCCGCGCCGTTGCCGCAGCCACCTCCAACCTCTCTTAGAAATCGATGGGATTTGAATGGACAGTTAGAGGGATCGGCTCAAGCCTCCTCCGCCACTTCTCCCGTCTCGGGCCGTAGCAGCGGAAAGGCAATGACATCGCGAATGCTGGGAGCGTCGCACAGCAGCATTACCAAGCGGTCGATCCCCACGCCCAGGCCGCCGGTGGGGGGCAGGCCATATTCCAAGGCCGTGAGGAAGTCTTCATCCAGAAAGTGGGCCTCCTCATCTCCGGCTGCCTTCAGGGCTGCCTGGGCCTCCAGCCGCTGCCGCTGATCCACCGGATCGGTGAGCTCGGAGTAGGCGTTGGCCGTCTCCCGCCCAACGATGAACAGCTCGAAGCGCTCGGCCAACCCCGGTTTGCTGCGGTGGGGCTTGGTGAGGGGACACACCTCCAGGGGGTAGTCCAGAACAAAGGTGGGCTGGCGCAGGCGGCTCTCGCAGCAGTGCTCAAAGGCTTTGACCAGCAACTGGCCGGGGGAGTCCTGGGGTGAGAGATTGGGGATCCCTTGGGCGGCCAAGGCCGGCAAGAGCTCTTCAGGGCATCCCTTTTCCACATCGATGAAAATGCCAGTGGCCTCCTCCACCAGCTCCTGCATCGTCACCCGTCGCCAGGGAGGGGTGAGGTCGATGGCTTCCCCTTGGTAGGTGAGCTGCAGGGATCCCCGCACCGCCAGGGCGGCGTTGCAGACCAGGGTTTCCGTCAGCTCCATCATGGTGTGGTAGTCGGCGAAGGCTTGATAGGCCTCTAGAGAGGTGAACTCCGGGTTGTGGCGGGTGGAGATGCCTTCGTTGCGAAAGACCCGCCCAATTTCATAGACTCGCTCGATCCCGCCCACTACCAGCCGCTTCAGGTGCAGCTCGGTGGCAATGCGCAGGTAGAGATCCAGATCCAGAGCGTTGTGGTGGGTAACAAAAGGCCGCGCCTCCGCCCCGCCGGGGATCACCTGCAACACTGGCGTCTCAATTTCCACAAAACCTCGCTCTTCCAGAGTCTGCCGCAGGGAGCGGATGATCTGGGCGCGGTCGAGCAAGGTCTGCTTGACCTCAGGGTTGACGATGAGATCGACGTAGCGCTGGCGGTAGCGTTTCTCCACATCCCGCAGGCCGTGCCACTTGTCCGGCAGGGGCAGCAGGGCCTTGGTCAGCACTTGGTATTCATCCACCCGCACCGACAATTCCCCTTTTTCGGTACGCTTGAGGCAGCCCTTGGCCCCCAGCCAATCGCCAACGTCGAGGAGCTTGTCCAGGTTCTTGAAGGCCAGCTCCCCCATCTGCTCCGTCAGCCGTTTCTTGTCTAGATAAAGCTGGATGGTGCCGGAGCGATCCTGAAGGGTAAAGAAAGCCAGCTTGCCCATGACCCGCCGCGCCCGGATCCGCCCGGCCACCGCCACCTGCACATCCTCCCGCTCGCCGCCGGGCTCTAGGTCGGCAAATTGCTCCTGCAGCTCGGCAGCCAGATGGGTAACAGGAAAAGAATAGGCATAGGGCGGGATCCCTTGTTCCCGCAGGTGTTGGGCTTTTTCCAATCGGGCGGCCCGCTGGGCGGCTTCGCTGCTGCTGGGGAGGGTAGACATGGCGGTGGATAGGCAATGGACAATGGAAGCCCCGTTAGGGACGGGATTTTTCAGGCTGCCGGCGGTGCGATCGCGTTAGCGGGACGGAGTCCTTTCGCGTTAGCGGGACGGAGTCCTTTGTCCTCCAGCCATGTGGACGCGAAGGGGACAAATTCACCCCCCCGCCGCTGAAAAAGGGCCAGAGGGGATCCCTGCAGTTCCCTTAGTTGCCGCAAGGGAGAGGCTACGCCCGCTGTGCGATCGTAGACCGCGTAGTAGCTGACGCCGGCGCGGGCATAGTCTTTGCGTTTGCGGCCCAGCTCTTCCCCTTTGCGCTTGGAGACAATCTCAATGACCACATCCGGCGGCTTACCCATCTCCCAGACCAGGTAGGTGCGATCTTCCTTGCGCTCAAAGCTGGCGGGGGGAGCCACCTCCAGGCTGAGCATCACATCGGGCACCAGGGGAGGCAGTTTGAGGGCATAGAACAGACCGACATTGGCCGTGGCCAAAAAGGGGATCGGTTCCCCGGTGTCTTTGGCCTTGGGCTGGAATGAGGTGTAGAGGGCACCGGTGAGCAGGCGCTGCAGCTTCTCCGAGTGAATGCTGTCCACAGGCTCATCGTCCTCGATGACCAGGTCACTAATATCCGGTGGCTCTGGCAGAGGAAATGCCGCCTCCGGCATCGAGGGCTGGACTGGGCTGGAGAGTGCAGAAACCATGCTCACCGGGATCCGTTGCTGGTGTTGCTAACTACGGACTAGGGCTCAGCTAAGGCTGCTGAGCTGTTTGCCCAGCAGGCGTAGCCTTTTTCGAGGGTAACAAAAGTTTTCGGGAACATGATGGACATGCCACCGAAGCAGCGGATGCCGATCGCGTTAGCGGGACGGAGTCCAATCGCGTTAGCGGGACGGAGTCCTTGCTTGGCCTTTGGAGATAGGCGCAGCAGAGCCCAGCAGCCGGCGACGGGTGGAAGGCAAGGGGATGTTCACTCTGCGCTCTGGGAACCGGGCACAGCCACCAGCAGGGCTTCCAACACCCGCTGCACCCGACTCAGGCGCAGGCCGTGATCCGACAACACAGGGCTGTTGGGGATGATGGCGTGGCGAAACCCCAGTTTGCTGGCTTCTTTCAAGCGCTGCTCCAACTGGGCCACCGGGCGCACCTGCCCCCCCAGTCCCACCTCGCCAATCAGGACTGTAAAAGGATCCACTTGGCGATCCCGGAAGCTGGCGGCCACGGCCACTGCTACCCCCAAGTCGGCAGCTGGCTCGGCTACCTGAATGCCGCCGGCAGAGGCGATGTAAGCATCGTATTTGGAAAGCGGGATCCCCACCCGTTTTTCCAGCACAGCCAAGATCTGCAAAAAGCGGTTGATTTCAATGCCGGTGGAGGTGCGGCGGGGGGAGCTGTAGCTGGTGGGGCTGACTAGGGCCTGCACTTCCACCACCAAGGGGCGGGTGCCCTCGCAGGCAACGATGGTGGCTGTTCCGGGCATGGCCTGATCCCGGCTACTCAAAAAAAGCTGCGAGGGGTTCTCCACCTCCACCAAGCCAGAGGCGGTCATCTCAAAAACACCCATTTCCTGGGCTGCCCCAAAGCGGTTTTTGACGGCGCGCAATAGGCGGTGGCTTTGGAAGCGATCCCCCTCAAAGTACAAGACCGTGTCCACCAAATGCTCCAGCACCTTCGGCCCGGCCAGGGATCCGTCTTTGGTAACATGGCCTACAATCAGCAGAGCCACCCCCAGTTTTTTGGCCAGCCGCATTAACAGGCCGGTGCATTCCCGCACCTGGGAAACGGATCCCGGCGCCGAGGTGAGTTGCCCCCAGAAGATGGCTTGGATGCTGTCGATCACTGCCACCCGCGGTTGCAGAGCTTGAATCTCCGCCACAATGGCCTCCAGATCGGTTTCTGCCAACAGGTAGAGCTGCTCGCTTTCTACCCCTAGCCGTTCGGCGCGCAGCTTGATCTGTTGAGCCGATTCCTCCCCCGACACGTATAAGATGGGCCCGCTCTTGGCCAGGTGGGCAGCGCTCTGCAGCAGCAGGGTGCTCTTGCCAATGCCCGGATCCCCGCCAATCAACACCAGGGATCCCGGCACAATGCCACCTCCCAACACCCGGTCAAACTCGCCATAGCCGGAGGAGAGGCGAGGGTGGCGATCTGAGGAGACCTGGGAGAGGGGGAGGGCCGACTGGGGGATCCCATTGGCGCGGTTGGACCTAGGAGCGAGGGCTTGGGCCCGTGGGGACTTGGCCGCTGGGGCGACGACCACTTCCGTCAGGGTGTTCCAGGCGCCGCAATGGTCGCAGCGGCCCAAAAACTTGGCATAGCGCTCGCCGCACTGGCTGCACTCCCAGACGGTTTTGGCCTTGGCCATGAATGGGGATCCCGCTCTTTGAGGAGTGAGAAGGGAGAAGTGAGAAGGAAGGAGTGAGAAGTGAGGAGTGAGGATCCACTCTCTTTGCTCTCTTCTCTCTGCTCTCTCCTCTTCCTACTCAGGATATCCGCCAAGGACTCCGTCCGAGTATCGCGACCGGCTGCTGCTAGGTGTGGGACACAGGAACAGCAGGAATGGGCAGCTCCGGCAAGGCCAGGGATCCACACTGGGCGTGGTGGCGCAGCAGGTGGTCGCAGAGCACCAGGGCCACCATCGCCTCCACCATCGGCACCGCCCGCGGCAGCACACAGGGATCGTGGCGTCCCCGCGCCGCCAAAACCGTCTCTTGCCCATCGAGGGTGACGGTGTTTTGGGCCTGGCGAATGGTGGCGGTGGGTTTAAAGGCCACCCTTAGGAGGATATCTTCTCCGTTGCTGATGCCCCCCTGGATGCCGCCGGAGCGGTTGCTGCGGGTACGCCAGCCGGCAGGGGTCATGTAAAACTCGTCGTTGTGCTGCTTACCCGTCAAGTAGGTGCCGGCAAACCCAGAGCCGATCTCAAACCCTCTGCTGGCCGGCAGGGACATCACCGCCTTGGCCAAATCGGCCTCCAGCTTGTCGAACACCGGGGATCCCAGTCCGCGGGGCACGTTGCGGGCCACACATTCCACCACACCCCCTAGGGAATCCCCCTCCCGCGCCGCCTCTTCGATTTTTTGGATCATCGCTGCTGCCGCTTCTGGATCGGGGCAGCGGACGATGTTGGCCTCCACCTGCTCTGCAGTTACCGAGCTGGGATCCACCTGGGCTTCCACGTCTTTTACCCGCTGCACGTAGGCCAGGATCTCCACCCCTGCCGCTAGGCGCAGGATCTTCTTGGCAATGGCCCCGGCAGCCACCCGGCCAATGGTTTCTCGCGCTGAGGCCCGTCCGCCCCCCTGCCAGTTGCGGATGCCGTACTTGGCCTGGTAGGTGGCATCGGCATGGGAAGGGCGGAAGGTGGTGGCCATCTCCTGGTAGTCCTGGGGGCGGGCATCCTGGTTGCGCACCAGGATGTGGATGGGGGTGCCCAGCGTAAAGCCCTGAAAAACCCCGGAGAGGATCTGGCAGCGATCCGCTTCCTGGCGGGGCGTCGTGATGGGGCTCTGGCCAGGACGCCGCCGATCCAGCTCTGCCTGAATGTCGGCCTCGCTCAAGGGCAGCCGCGGCGGGCAGCCATCCACCACCACCCCCACCGCCCCCCCGTGGGACTCGCCATAGGTGGTCACGCAAAACAGGACACCGAAGGAGTTGCCGTTGGCCATGGGATCCCCAAGCAAGAAGCCGTTACTCGCAGGCGGCTGGGAGAGACTGTTTTCTATTCTGCACTAGGGGAGTGGCGGGCAGTGCGGTGCAGCTGGCGGCAGCCGGCAATTCCCCGCAACACCAGGTGGGGATCCCAGCGCAGCTCTGGGTCAAGCGGGCCCAAGTGAGGGTGGAGCCACTTCCCATCCCCGCCGGTCAGCAGCAGGGGGCCTTGGGGAAAGCGGCGACGCCAGTCGGCAATGAACTCGCGCAAGCCAGCCAAGAGGGTGTGGAGGATGCCGCTGCGGATGGCAGCCACGGTGTCGTTGGCCCAGCGAGGGGGCAAGGGATCCTGCGGATCCCACTGCACTTTGGGCAGCAGGGCTGTGTGATCAGCCAACGCCTGCGCCTGCAACCCCAGGCCGGGCAAGATGGCCCCTCCCACCAGGGATCCTTCAGAGTCAGCTCCTGTGAGGGTCAGGGCAGTACCCGCGTCGATGACCAAACAGGGCCAGCCGTAGTGGATCCCAGCAGCCCACAGGGCCAAAGCCCGATCCAGCCCCAACCCCGGGTAGGGATCCCGCAGCGGCACCTGCGATAGCTCCAATCGATGCACCCAAGGGGATTCCGGCGGCAGGGGAGCAGAGCCCACAGGAGCCAGCCACAGCTCTGTCTGCTGCGGCCAGGACAAGGGCTGGTGAGCAGGAAACCGCTCCACCTTCACCAGGGTCTCCTCCACAAACCAACCCCAGCGCACGTGAGTGTTGCCCAGCACGGCTGCCAGCCACTCACGACAACAGTGCGAAGCGTTGAGATCTGCCCCCTCCTCAAAACTCATGCAACAGCTCTGCCTCCACGCGAAACAGCTCCACCGGCTGGTCGGCAGGGATCCCGGCCAACCTCTTAGCGGTAGCAAGCTGCCATTCTGTCGTCAAAGCCTCTCCCGGCAGCAACACCGCTCCCCGGGTTCCAGAGCGGACAAATAGGCCCATGCGGGTGGGATCCACCTGCTCCACAGCGGCAAAAGGACTCCGTCCCGCCGACGCAATGGGCACCACCCGCCGCACAATGGCTACCTGAATGGAGGCCGACTCCAGCTCCCCGGGTTGCAGAGGTACGTAGCGCCAATCGCGGGTGACTGCCCCCACCGCCGCCCGGATGGTGGCCCTGACCAGGTCCTCGCCGCTGGGATCCAAGCTGCCCCAGCAGCCACGGGGCCGACCCTCTGTACTCACCGTTACAAAAACCCCCGCAGAGCGCCGCCAGTGGGGCGGGATCTCCTCTGGAGGTGGCAGCACCTGGCCGGTGGCGAAGTAGTAGGCAATGGCCTGACGCGCCAGCGCCGGCAGGGTGTCAGGGAGAGGTTGTCGCCGGCTGGGAGAGGGGATCCCTTCTGAATCGGACTCCGTCCCGCCAGTGCGATCCCGTAAGCGGTGCGAGGCACCCATGGACTCCGGCGGAGGAACAGGGGCAGTTGTCTCAGAAGGCTGCGGCAGGGATCCCGTCCACAAGCCCAGCCCTGCAGCCAGGAGCAGGCCGAGAAGACCCAGCAATCGAATGGCGAAGGGAACTTGGCAGGTGGACACCAGAGGGGATCCGTTGGGGGTCACAACAAAGGAAGAGAAGATTCTCAGCCGTACTCTAGAAGCTACGTCCCCGCTGCTGCAAATACTTGAAAACGGTGTTTAGATCCTTGTCGCCGCGCCCAGAACAGTTGACCACCACCCGCTGCTGAGGGCCGAGCTGTGGGGCCAAAGTTTTCAGGTAGGCCAGCGCATGGGCCGTCTCCAGCGCGGGGATGATCCCTTCCAGCCGCGACAGCAGCAGCAGCGCTTCCACCGCTTCGTCGTCAGTAACCGCGTAGTACTCGGCCCGCCCGATTTCTTTTAGGTAGCTGTGCTCTGGCCCCACGCCAGGATAATCCAAGCCAGCGCTGATGGAGTGGGCCTCCTGCACCTGACCTTCTTCATCCTGCAGCAGGTAGCTCATGGCTCCATGCAGGACTCCAATCCGACCGCGGTTGAGGGTGGCAGCGTGGCGGGGCGTGTGCAGCCCTTCTCCGGCGGCTTCGATGCCGATCAGCCGCACCTGGGGATCCCGGACAAACTCGTTGAACAGCCCCAGCGCGTTGGATCCACCCCCCACACAGGCCAGCAACACATCCGGCAGCCCTCCCCATTTTTCCTGGCACTGCTGCCGCGTCTCCTGGCCAATGACATCGTGAAAGGCCCGCACCAGCTTCGGGTAAGGGTGGGGCCCCGCCACCGTGCCGATGACGTAGTGGGTGGTCTCCACGTTGGTTACCCAGTCGCGGATGGCCTCGGAGAGGGCGTCTTTGAGGGTGCGCGTGCCCGATTCCACTCCCCGCACCTCAGCGCCCAAAAGGCGCATCCGCTGCACATTGGGGGCCTGCCGCTCCATATCCAGCGCCCCCATGTAGATGACGCATTCTAGGCCAAAGCGGGCGCACACGGTTGCCGTGGCCACCCCATGTTGGCCGGCGCCAGTCTCGGCAATGATCCGCCGCTTGCCCATGCGCACCGCCAGCAGCACTTGGCCAAGGGCGTTGTTGATCTTGTGGGCGCCGGTGTGGTTGAGATCTTCCCGTTTGAGGTAGATCTGCGGGCCGCCGTAGTATTCGGTTAGCCGCTGGGCAAAGTAGAGGGGGCTGGGCCGCCCAACAAAATCCCGCAACAGGTTGTGAAACTCGGCGCGAAAGTCGGGATCCCGCCAATGCTGCTCAAAGGCTTCCTCCAGCTCCGTTAGGGCGCTCATCAGGGTTTCCGGCACAAACCGACCCCCAAACGGCCCAAACCGCCCCTGGGGATCCGGACGCACCTGCGGGTCAAGGGGATCCAAAACACGAGGGGAAAAAGCAAAAGAAGCTGAGGTCATGGCAGAGTCCGTCCGGGCCTTGTAGCCTGCAACTAGAGAGAGGCTTTCCCATTCTACAGAAGGAAGGGGCGATGACCAGTCTCGCCTCTCTTCTTCTGCCGTGGGATCCCGAAAAGTTGTTTTGAACAAGGGTCTTCCCAGGATTTTTAAGATAAGGCCGTCCGATTTTGAGGCGGCCTTATGGACAAGCATCTGCAAGAGTTGCTCCAGCAAGAAGATCAAAAGCGCAGAGATGAAGAGGTGCGGCGCACCTATGCCCTTTCTCAAAAGTCTCAGGGGGTGGCGATCTTTTTGTCCATTCTGCTTGCTTTTGCAGCCTACATTTACACGCGGCGGTGGAAAGCTCTGATGATCTTTCTGGGGTGGTGTCTCTTCATCGGCGTGTTGTTTAGCGACGAAGAAGGAGAGGTTTCTCTCCCTGGGCTGTTTCTGGCCTCCACCTGGGCAGCAGTAGACAACTGCGGCGCTATCCAGCGGGCAAGAGAAGAAATTGAACGGCTGCGCTCCGGCCAAAACCCTGATGTTGATCGGCAAACTTAAACTTGGTCGACAAAACAAAATAGTGGCCCAAAAATCGGTATTTTATTTCAAACTCTCGAAAAAGATGCTATACCTACTATTTCAAGTGGCACCCAGATACAAGCGGCGCAACCGACCCATTCTCAACGGCAGTGAAACTTGGATTCCTATTCCCTTTGTCTTTTGGGAAAGAGCTTGGACAAACCAAATTCTGTCCCCCTAGGAGAGGGGCTGGAGGTGAGAGAGCTTAGGATAGCTACAGATTAGAGCAATCAAAACCATGAAGTCTGCTGCTCGCCTAGCTTGTCTGCTTGCCGGACTGATCCTAGGAGCGGGGATCCCCGTCATTGCTCCCGACCCCGCCCTTCCCGTTGCCCAAGCCGGTTTCCGGCCCTATCTCAATGCCCGTTTCGGCTACCGCATCGACTACCCGGCAGACTTTATCCCGCAAGGGGAATCCGACAACGGCGATGGCCAAGTGTTTCTCGGTCAAGACGGGGCTGAGCTGCGCGTTTGGGGTGGGTACAACATTTTTCAAGCAACGCCCGCCAGCGCCCTGCAGGAAGAACTTCGCCGCAGCCGGGAAAACCAGCGCCAGGTTACTTACCAAGCTGTTGGCCGGGATTTCTTCGTGGTCTCCGGCTACGAGCCCGTTCGTGTCAGCGGTGCGGAGCCCTTTGGCCAGCGGATTTTCTATCTCAAAACAGTTGTCCGCCCTTCGCTGCAAGCTGGCTTTGAGTTCGTGTACCCGGCCAGCCGGCGCGAGCGCTATGACCGAGATGTGGAAGCTATAGCCCGTTCCCTGCGCCTTGCCGATCCCTGAGCTAGACCCAAGTTGGGGCATGATCGTAGGGATCCCTGGCAAAACCCAATGGCCGAGAGACCGCTGGATAGTTGGCTGCAGGAACGCATGCGGGTTGTTGGCCTGTCTTCTTGGCGGGCTTTACAGGCCCAGGCCGGGATCAGCCGCCGCGCCCTTGATCAGGTGCGCCGAGGGAAGTGGGGATCCCTGCGCCTGGAGCAGCTCCAAAAGCTGGCTGCCGCCCTGCAGTGGGACTTGGGATCCCTACTGCGCCTCAACGGGAATGACAAAATGGAATCCACCGATTCCTCAGAAGTCCTCTTCTCTCTGCTGCAGCCGCTGCTGACCAGCTACCCCACTGTCCGCCAGATTGCCCAGCGCAAGCCCGATTGGCCGGCCCAAAACGTGACAGCTCTGTTTCGCTCCTTAGACGCTCTGCTGCAGCGCTGGGGGTATGAGCCCATCGGCAACCCCCTGGAGTCCGTCCCCTTTGATCCGCAACTGCATCAACCGGATCAGCCGGATATTCAAAAGGGGGATCCCGTTTACATTCGCTTTGTCGGCTACCGCCGCGGTGACCACATCCTCTGCCCAGCCAAAGTCAGCCGTTCCCTGCCTGGAGGATTGAGCTGATGGCACCTGCCCCCAAAGCGACCCTAGCCATTGATTTTGGCACCAGCAACACGGTGGTGGCAGTTTGGGATCCCGCCCAAGCAGTGCCCCGTCTCCTCACTCTTCCCGGCCTCTCTCGCCCAGACCACTCGGCTATTCCCAGCTTGGTCTACGTGAAGGGAAAAGGCCAGCTCCTGGTGGGGGAAACCGTGCGCGCCGGTCGGTGGGGGGCAGTGAATCCGCAACGGCTGTTTCAGGGGTTTAAGCGGGACTTGGTGGCGGAGTTTGTCCCTCCGCCGCGAGTTCTAGATGGAGAGCGCTACGACGCCGAGAGGGTGGCCCAAGCTTTTTTGCAGACGGTGATGGAAGCTGTCCCGAAAGAACACCTGCAGCCGCAACAGCTGGTGTTCACCGCCCCTGTCGGCTCTTTTGAGCGCTACCTCAATTGGCTGCGGGGAGTGGCCAGTGCCTGTGGCTGGGATCCCGTTCAAATTGTCGATGAAGCCACGGCAGCAGCCCTGGGCTATGCGGTTGGCCAGCCGGGATCCCTAGTGCTGGTGGTGGATTTCGGCGGCGGTACCTTGGATCTCAGCTTGGTGCGCACCCTCGCTCCCCAAGCGGGTAGCCCTGTCCTCAAAGCGGAGGTGATCGCCAAGGCCGATGCCTATGTGGGCGGGGTGGACATCGACATTTGGATTGCCGACTACCTACTGCAGCAACTGGGGCTAAGCCGACAGCAAATTGGAGCTCTGGGCTGGCTCAACCTCCTGGAGCAGGCGGAACAGCTCAAGATCGCCCTTTCCACTCAGATGGAAGCGGTGGGCAGTTGGTTTGACGACGAAGCCCTCACTGCCCATGAGTTGAAGTTAAGCCGGCAGGAGCTGGAAGAGATCCTGGAAGCTCGTCAGCTTTTGGATCAAATCCGCCAGTGCCTAGACGACGTTCTCCTCACCGCCCAGGCGAGGGGATTGGGCAAGAACCAAATTGAGCAGGTGCTCTTGGTAGGAGGCAGCTCCCAACTGCCAGCAGTTCAAGAGCTGCTGCGCTCCTACTTCGGCAAAAAGAAAGTGCGCTGCGAACGCCCCTTCGATGCTGTGGCCCTGGGCGCCCTGCAGGTGGGCCGCCAGGTGAAGCTGGAGGATCGCCTGCACCACAGCTATGCCCTCCGCCTCTGGGATCCCTTGCAGAAAAGCTACATCTACTACCCCCTCTTCGAACAGGGCAGCCCCTATCCCTGCCGACGGGCTGAGCCCTTGATCCTGCAAGTGGCCAACGACGGACAAACGGAGATTCGCCTAGAGGTGGGAGAAGTGGCCCAGGTAGTCCAGTCGGAAGTGGTTTACGACGAGCTGGGGCGGATGAGCAGCCGGCAGCTCACCCGGCAAACCGATTTCCGATCCCTTGCTCCTCTTGGATCCCTGCCCATTCGCCTCAGCGAGACGGAGTCCTTACCGGTTTGTCTGGCCCGTTTGCAGCCCCCTGGCCGCGTGGGAGAGGATCGCCTTCGCGTCGAATTTGCCATTGATAGCTCGCGGCGCTTGTTGGTCACCATCACCGACCTGCAAACTCAGGCGCTCTTGGCAGAGGCCCAGCCTGTAGCCACCTTGAGTTAAGAGACGAAAGTAGAGAGAAGAGAGCGTCTTCACTGCAACGGAAGACAAAGAAAGCAATGTAAAGGGCACGACATGGCCACGATTCCCAACTCTCATCTCCCCTTGTGAGAGAGGGGTCGGGGGCTTGAGGAGAGTAGAGAGCGGTTGCGCCGACGGCGTGGGGTCTCAGGGGAAGGATCTCAATCATTGATATTGTTGATATTGATTATTGATTGAGAATGGCTGCATATCCAGTGATCTCTGTAGCGACTTGATGAATAATCTGAGCGATGGGATATGAATCTGATTTGCGTTTAACTACACTTCTTCTCTTGAGCTACCTTGGGAACAAATCTTGCTCTTGTCACCACCGCCCCATTTTGCCCGTCCTCCCCTCGACTTTATTCCGCCCGCCTATAGCGCCTGGGTGCTACGGCTCGTCCACGGGATCCTGCCCCTGCTCTTGCGGGTGAGGGTGCGGCGCTGGCTTCCTTCCGGCATTGCCAAAATCGAGGCCACAGGGGCGGAGATCTTGGCGCGGCTCTACCACCAGTTCCAGGAGGGTCAAATTCGCCTAGTCCTGGCTTTCCGACATGTGGAGGTGGATGACCCGCTGGTGGGCCTGTACGTTCTATCTCGCCTGGTGCCCGAAGCCGCCCGTCGACAAGGGATCCGCCTTCGAGAACCCCTTCACGCCCATTTTCTCTACGACCGGGGCATGCCCCTCTGGGGAGGGGAATGGCTGGGGTGGCTGTTGTCTCGCCTGGGCGGGATCCCTATACGCCGCGGTCGGAGGGTGGATCGGGTGGCGCTAAAGGCGGCCCGGCAACTGCTCCTGGATGGGCAATTTCCCTTTGCAATCGCCCCAGAAGGAGCCACCAACGGCCACAGCGAACGGATCAATCCCCTGGAACCGGGAATGGCTCAGCTGTGCTTTTGGTGCGCCGAGGACCTGGCCAAAGCTGGTCGCTCAGAGACCGTCATTTTGCTGCCCATTGGCATTCGGTACTACTACACGGATCCCTCCTGGACGAAGCTGGAGCGCCTGCTGGCGCGCCTTGAGCACCTGAGTGGGTTGACGCCTCCGAAGCCAGAGCCAAGATCCTCCAGGAGCCCCAACCTTCGCTACACCCAGCGGATCTGCCGCCTAGCCCAGCATCTCCTGGGACAACTGGAAGCTTTCTACGACCTACCTCCCTTCATCTCTGGGAGAGATGAAGAAGAACCACGGATAGAGCAGAGGCTAGCCCCTGGCCACTTTAACGCTCGCCTGGAGCGGCTGCTCCACAGAGCCCTGGAAACCGCAGAGACCTACTTTGGCCTATCTCCCCAGGGGGATTGGAACAGCCGCTGCCGCCGCATTGAAGAAGCCGCCTGGATCCAGATTTACCGAGAAGAATTGCGGCATCCTGGATCCCTGTCTCCCCTGCAGCGGGGGTTGCTCGACTGGAAAGCCCACCAGGCAACGCTCTACCTGCAGCACATGCGCTTGGTGGAAAGCTGTGTAGCCGTCCAGGAAGAGTATTTGCTGAGCAAACCCTCTTTTGAGCGGCTGGCAGAAACTGCCCTCATTCTATTTGATGTGCTGGCCCGCCTTCGAGGGGAATCCTACCCAGCCCGCCCTCGCCTAGGCTGGCGGGGGGTTCACGTGACCGTCGGGGATCCCATCTCCGTTAGCGAGCGGTTAGAGCGGTATTGCCGAGGCCGCCAGGAAGCCAAACAGGCGGTGACCGAGCTAACTCAGGATGTTTTTTCTTTCCAATTTCTTTCTTTTTCTTCCAATTTCTAGGGATCCCCCAAAGGGGGAACCAGCTTAGGTGAGAAGCCTGGCACTACTGCCGAGAGACTGCTGAAAGATAAACCACCTTCCCATCATAGAACAGAGCTGAGCCTTGGTCGCCCCGCTGGGACTCTGCTCGGTACTCCCAGCAGCAATAGGAACTCACTGTGGTTTTCCACAACCAGGTGAGGTACTGCTCCGGCCTCGCTCACCTCGGTGATGGTTGCTTCCTTGGTTTGCAGATCTGGAAGGCGATAGGCAACTTCCTGCTCCCCCTGAGAAAAGAGAGGGAAAACCTGGAAACTGCCCTCTTGAATGGGATCCCCAATACGCAGGGTTGGAAAGTTAAGGCTGGCCATCGACTCCTCCTTCTCGTTGAAGTTGCAAGGGTGTTGCGGAAGCTGCCCTTCCCCTTGTTGGCTTGGGATCAGCTCGCCGGATCCTGCTCCAATCTAAAGTCCTTTGGAAATGCTCCCTTCCTAAAAAAAAGAGGTGAGGGGACAGCCTTCGCCTTTCGGGACTCTGGTAGCGCGGATGGAAATCATCCTGACCAAAAGAGAGGGATCCCTAAAAAAGGGATCCCTGCCTCAATATCTGGGGTTGATCTCTAGCCTGAAGTAATTGAAATTAATCAGCACTAGTGAGTATCAAAGCACTCCGGGACTAGTCCCGCTCAATGTACAAAAAAAGCACTGCCATGCCTACCGCAGGAAGCAGCCAACCAACAATGGGGATAAAGATCCAAGGAAGATAAGCAGCAGCGTAAGAACCGGTCATGATTTTGCTCCTCTCAAGTGACTTGACAAACTTGACAACTAATTCACCAGCCCTCGAAAGATGGCGTCGATCCCGGCAAAGTTCTCCAGCAGGAAATAGGCAGCGAACACGCCACCCATACCTCCCAAGAAAAATCCTGCCGTCAGATCCCCCCAACCCCGAGCTGTAGCCAGAGGAGCGGCCCCCGGTGTTTCCGGCTTGTTTCCGAAGGTAACGCTGCCATAGGCCGACATGCAGGCGGTTCCCAGCAGCACAATCGCCATCGCCGTAACCAGCCCGCCTAAGTTAGCTGCCTCAGGGTAATCCCGCAGCGGCCCCAGCACAATTTCCGGCCCTACCAAGAAATAGCCATGGGCCAGCCCAATTTCTAGACCCCGCAACAGCGGCGATAAGCCAGGACGGTTGATGGGGAGATTGTTGATAAACAGACGGGTGACAGGAGAATCGCTGATGGGCGTCGAAAGATGCCCCTCGCAGGGATCGTCGTTAAAGGTGCGAATGTAATCCATGTCCGAATGTCCTGCCTGGAATTTTGCGATTCATTCTACGGGGCCTAAGTTACCCTCTCGGCAACCACCACCCGGATCGTTAAAAAAGTTCATGCTCGCTTAACACAGAGATAGCTCTTCTAAATAAGTTTGAGACATAAGTTTGAGACATTCCCTCGCAGAACCTGTCCTCAGCAATTCGCGCTCTTGCCCATGATCCCTGACCTGCTAACGCGAACTTCACCCTCTCCAGGGGGAGAAGAGAGAAGTCCAGATTCACCGCCTGGTTGTAACCAGTGGTGAGGAATAGCGGCAGCTTTTTCGGACTGTGTATTGAGTGTGTATTGAGTATTAAGTTGAGTATTAAGGTCTGCAATGAAGTGGGATCCCTGCTGGGCAAGGGATCGATATTGCGCTGTGGTAGGTAGCCCCGAAAAAAGTGGTAGATACACTGGCCATGGGTCAACAAAGCCTAAGTAAACTACCCGACTCCGACCGCTAAAGCGGTACGGAGCGGGCTTTCAGTAGCCCTGAGCCTGCTCTGCTCTACCAGAGAACAAAACA
>NZ_JANSIA010000025.1:0-30926 GCF_047461835.1 Synechococcus sp. R60.1
CAATGACTTTTGCCAAACCGCCTAAAGCTCAGTAAATTCAGCAAAGTTCAGGGTTTTGGGGGTTAGAGGCATGCTCCTTTCAAGCCCTGCACCAACTATCGCCTATCGCTGTCCGGTCATCATCGCCATTCAGAACCAATCGAGCGGAAGCGTTGCCTAGCATTAGGTTTGCTCCTTGCCCCAGACCCGATGGGGAGCAAATGCGTTTGCGTTTGTGAAAGCATCGCGCAGCGATAACGCAAAGATAAGCTGGAGAAGATCAGCGAGCGGGCGTTCATGTCTTCAGAGCATTACAAGTTCGACCTTTTCTTGCGCTACCACCGAGAGCAAGCCCGGTGGGCGCGTCAACTGGCGGAGCGGCTGGATCGCGAGGGTTTCAAAGTCTGGTTTGACCGCTGGATGCTGCAGCCGGGGGATAACCGCAAGCTGGAGCTGCAACTGGCCATCGAACAATGCCGTTGGGTGGGAGTGGTGGCCTCTCCAGAGTTTGTTGCCGATCCCTGGCCAAGGGATGAGCTGTACAGCGGGTTTCCCCATGCCCCGGCACGACAAAACCAGCGCCTGCTGACGCTGCTGCACACCCCCACTGAGCTACCCCGCCCCCTGGAAGAGGCGCCCCTGCTGGATTTTACCGGCTCAGAAGAGGATCCGGTGCTGTTTGAGTACCGCGCCTTGGAGCTGATGCACTTTTTGGATCCCAGCTTCCCTGCCCCCGGGGATCTGCAGCGGTTCCGGCTGCAATACCGCCGCCGTGAGGGGAAAGAGTCCCTGGAAGATGAAGAGGTGCGGGGATTTCAGGCCTTTTTGCGGGCCATCCAGATGGCCATCCTGCGCATTGCCACAGGCGAAACCCCCTCCGCCACGCCAGAAGAAGGAGCGCGTCAGATCGCCATTTTGCAGTTCATTCAGCGGCTGTTTCAGTGGAACAGTGCCGACATCCAATTCGAGCGGGGGGAAGACTGGCGTCGCCGCGGCAACCTGACGGAAGCCCTGGCCGCCTACGACCGGGCTCTGAACATGGATCCCAACTTCGCCCTGGCTTGGAGCCGCCGTGGGGATGTGCTGGTGCAGCTGGCCCGCTACCGCGAGGCGGTGGACAGCTACAACGGATCCCTGAGCATCAACCCCTACGACGAAGAAACCCGGCTGCGCCTGGCCCTGATTCTGGGGCGCCTGGGGCAGTACAAGTCGGCGGTGGTTAACTACGACAAGGTGCTGGAGAGCAACCCGGAAGATGCTCTGGCCTGGCATAACCGCGGCATCCGCCTGCTGCAACTGAAGCGGTCTAAGCTGGCCCTGAACAGCCTGAACAAGGCGCTGCGCTACAACCCCAAACAGCCCCGCACCTGGCTGGCGCGTGGGATCGTGCTGCGGCGGCTGCGTCGGCCCAGCTCGGCAGCGGCCAGTTTTGCCCGGGTCTTGAAGCTCAACCCCAAAAGCGGGCGGGTTTGGCGTTACCAAGGCAATGCCCTCTTCCACTGCCACCGGCTGCGCTCGGCTGTTGAATGTTACAAGCGCTCGCTGCGGCTGCGCCGCCGGGATCCCATAACCCTGCACAACTTGGGGGTGGCCCTGCTGCGCTTGGGGCAGTATCGGCTGGCCAGCAAGGCCCTAGAACGCGCTCTGCGCTACGATGCCGACAACTACAAAAGCTGGTACGCCCGCGGTGTGGCCTTCCAAAAATTGGGCTACCTGAAAGAAGCCTGTATCCACTTCGAGGAAGCCCTCAAGATCAAGCCGGAGCACTTTCCAGCCCGCTATGCCCTGGCAATGGCCCAGCAGGAGCTGGGGCAATATGAGGCCAGCCTACGGCATTTCCAGCGCTTGGTGCAGCAGCGTCCCGGCAGTTCTGCCTGCTGGTTTGGCCAGATCACCGGCCTGCGGCGCCTGGGCCGGCTGGAAGAAGCCCGTGCCGCCTGCCAGCAGATGATCCACCTCAACGAACGGGATCCCTGGGGCTGGTTTGCCCTGGGGTTGATCTACAGCGAGCTGAGGGATCCCGAACAAGCTGTGCAAGCCTACTCGCGGGTTTTGCAGCTCACCCCAGAAGATGCTGTGGCCCTCAACAACCGCGCCTGGGAAGCCTTGAAATTGGGGAAGCTGGAACCTGCCCTGGCAGACGCCCAACAGGCCACGCACCTGGATCCGCAGCGGCCCGCCTTTTGGCATACCCTGGGGCTGATTCAACTGCGGGCCGGCCAGCGAGCAGCCGCCCAAGCCAGCTTGCAGCGCTGTCTGGAGCTGGATCCGCAATTTCAGCCGGCCCAAGCCGCCCTGCAGGACTTGGCCCAGGAAGACTCGGCCTCGCCGGCGGGAACAGCTCTGCCGGATTTGGAAACCCTCACTCCCCAGTCGGAGCCGCAGCCAGTTGACCCCAACCCCTAGCAGGATCCCCTGGGCTTTCAGACCCCAAGGACAATGCCTGCAGCAGGCAGACGGGAGCAGAACATGCCACACTGGATCCCGCCCCCCAGGACCGACACGCATGGATCCCTATCTGATCCCTGTCAAGCTTCCCCACAGCTCCTACGATATTCTCCTCCAGTCTGCCGAAGGCTCCCCTGGCCACAGCCTCATCCAGCTGGGATCCCAAATGCGAGCTAGAGGGCTTTCCGGCAAGGCTCTGGTGGTGAGCCATCCCGGCATTGCCAAACACTTTGCCGAGAAGTTGCTGCAGGGGCTGCAACAAGCGGGGTTTGCCGCCCACCTCTGCCTATTGCCTGCCGGCGAACGCTACAAAACCCTGCGCTCGGTGGCCAAGATCTACGACGCCGCCCTAGCCTTTGGCCTGGAGCGCTCCTCCACCTTGGTGGCTCTAGGAGGGGGGGTCATTGGCGACATAGTGGGGTTTGCTGCCGCCACCTGGCTGCGCGGGATCCCTTTTGTGCAGGTGCCCACCTCCCTCTTGGCGATGGTGGATGCGGCCATCGGCGGCAAGACCGGCGTCAACCATCCCCAGGGGAAAAACTTGATCGGGGCGTTTTATCAGCCGCGCCTGGTGTGGATTGACCCGACGGTGCTGAAAACTCTGCCCCAGCGGGAGTTTACCTCAGCCCTAGCGGAAGTGATCAAATATGGCGTGATTCAGGCTGCCGACCTATTTGAGTTTTTGGAAGATCGACCCCAACTGAGCCGCTATACCGACTTTACTCCCGCAGACTTGCACTACCTGCTGCGCCGCTGTGCCGAGTGCAAAGCCTGGGTAGTGCAGCAGGATGAAAAAGAAGCGGGCCTGCGGGCCATCTTGAACTACGGCCATACCCTCGGCCATGCCCTGGAAACGGCCACCCACTACCGCCGCTATCTGCACGGAGAAGCTGTCGCCATCGGCATGGTAGCTGCCGGGGAGATCGCCCGCCGCCTGGGGTGGTGGAGCGCTGCTGAAGCCGAACGGCAACAACGCCTCATTGAAAAAGCAGGACTGCCCAGCCGGTGGCCGGCCGGGATCCCTTGGGAGGCAGTGCTGCAGGCAATGCAGGCCGACAAGAAAGTCAAACAGGGGCGGATTCGCTTCGTTCTGCCCCGCCGCATCGGCCAGGCCGAGCTGACCGATCAAGTCGAGCTGGCAGAGGTGCAGGCTGCTTTGGCCTCGATTACAGCCACCTCTGGAACCCTAGAATTAGGAAAACCTAAGGACAAGAAAGCATGGCACGGCAACAACGGGTAGCCATCTTGGGGGCCACAGGAGCAGTAGGGACGGAGCTGCTGACGCTATTGGAAGAGCGCCACTTTCCTGTAGCCGACCTCAAGCTTTTGGCCTCGCCCCGTTCAGCGGGCACTTATTTGACCTTCAAGGGGGAGCGGATCCCGGTTGAGCCGGTTTCAGAAGCGGCCTTTCGAGGCATGGATCTGGTGCTGGCCTCTGCCGGAGCAAGTGTTTCCAAAACCTGGGCCAGAACCATCGTCGAGGCGGGGGCGGTGCTGATTGACAACTCCAGCGCCTTTCGCCTGGATCCCAATGTTCCGCTGGTGGTGCCGGAGGTCAACCCCCAGGAAGCCTTCCGTCACCAAGGGATCATTGCCAATCCCAACTGCACCACCATCCTAATGTGCGTGGCCATCTACCCCCTGCATCGCCACATCCCCCTGCGCCGCGTGGTGGCCGCCACCTATCAATCGGCCAGTGGGGCCGGGGCCCGCGCCATGGTGGAGCTGCAAGAGCAAACCCGCGCCTACCTCCAGGGGCAGCCGTTGCAGCCCCAGGTGTTCCCTTACCCCATTGCCTTCAACCTCTTCCTCCACAACAGCCCCCTGCAAGAGAACGGCTACTGCCAGGAAGAGATGAAAATGGTCAACGAATCCCGCAAGATTATGGGATCCCCCAACCTGCGGCTCACTGCCACCTGTGTGCGGGTGCCGGTGTTGCGCACCCATGCCGAAGCCTTGAACCTGGAGTTTGAACAGCCCTTCCCTGTGGAAAAAGCCCGGCAAATCCTGGCCCAGGCCCCTGGGGTGGTGCTCATCGAAGATTGGCAGCAAAACCGTTTCCCCATGCCCATCGATGTGGCCGGCAAGGACGCAGTGGCGGTGGGCCGCATCCGCCAGGACATCTCCGAGCCCAAGGCCCTGGAGCTGTGGCTGTGCGGGGATCAGATCCGCAAAGGAGCAGCCCTCAACGCCGTTCAAATTGCCGAGCTGCTTTTGAAGGACTAATTCACCACAACCGTCCAGGTTACCGGTCCTGCTGTGGCAGGGGCGGCCTGAGCGTTGGTCAATGTTACTGGGGAGTTGGGGTAGGTGTAGGTGCCGGGTGAGGTCAGAGGTCCCGTTTGGACAGGGATGGTCACTGTGCAGGTTGCGCCGACAGCCACTTGTCCTCCGGTGAATTGAATGGTGTTCCCACCCACCGACGCTGTGAGGGTAGCTCCAGCACCACAGGAAGCAGGTAAGGGAGGAGGTGCACCAGGCCCTACGGTTAAAGGCGGCGCTCCCGGCAAGGTGTGGTTAAAGGCCAAGCCCGTCAATGGAATGGCAGCGTTGTTGGTTATTGTAAACGTCAGAGTTCCATTCCCGGTAACGGGAGCTGGGCCGATTGGGCCAAGCGGGTTGGGAGCAAAGGCCATGGTAAAGGTGGGAGCTGGCACCGTTACCGTTAAGTTGATAGCCGCAGCGGTGGCATTAGGCGCTTGGTTGCTGCTCAGGGTTACCGCGGGGCTGGTCAGGGATCCCGCTGTCGTGGCTGTAACCTGAAGATCCAGGCTGATGGTGCAGCTAGCGTTGGCTGCCAATGAGCCGTTGACCAGCAAGATGGAAGTTGCTCCTGGTGCAGCTGCCAGCGTCCCGCCACAGCCGTTGTTGAGGTTGTTGGGAGTGGCAACGATCAAGCCGGCAGGCAAGGTGTCGGAAAAAGCTAGACCAGTCAGGGGCAGGGCAGCGGTGTTGGTAATCGTGTAGGTCAGGGTTGTTTTGGCAGTAGGGCCGGCAGCCACCGAGGTAGGACTAAATGCCTTGGTAAAAGTCGGGGCACCCGGTGTGGGCGTAGGTGTCGGGGTTGGGGTGGGTGTTGGAGTTGGGGTCGGTGTGAGTGTCGGTGTAGGTGTCGGCGTGGGCAATATCGTCCCGCTGCTTCCGCCGCCACCGCAGCCGGTCAGCCCCAGACAGGCCGCCCCTAGACTCAAAGCCAAAAGGTTTGTAACTGCTTTTTTCTGCATCGCTTTTTCACTCCTCATCATCAGACTTGACTTTAGTTTTCTTTAGTTTTTGTCGACCCGCCTTACTAAAGTATAGCCTGGTCAAATTGCTGCTTAGGATGCTTCTGCGCCCACGCAATCTACCACTGTTGGGAATAAACCTTGCCTCAGATGGCAAGCTCCAACTGGGGAATAGAGCCTTCAGACTTGCTCTTGTGTACCTTGCTCATAAACACAAAATCTGGCGCTCCAAGCCAACTTTCAGAACCTCGCCTATGCCGCTTGGGCCAGCAATGTTCACACAGTGTTCGTAGACGGGATCCCGATCACCGAGGCCGGTCAAAGTACCCGCATCTCAGAGGTCGAAGCGTTGGCAGCCATTCAGGCTCAAACGGAAGATCTACTGCGCTGTCGAGAGCCTTTCAAAGCAACCCTAACTCCGGTGGTGGGCTAGCCATAGCAGGGGATCTGCCATTCCGGTTGGCCACAAACCGCACACAATGTCGCAAAAGGAGGAGAATTGAGAAGCATTCGGCCTTTGTGGAGAGGGGCTTGTGCATCCAATTGGGATGGGATCCCTGGCTAGCTTTATCGCCGGCTTGGCGACAGGGCTGGGGGCTTTGCCGGCCCTTTTTCTTCCCTCGCTCTCCGAAAGGGTACAAGGGATCCTGCTGGGATTTGGGGGTGGGGTGATGCTGGCGGCCACCTCGTTTTCGCTGGTGGTGCC
This sequence comes from Synechococcus sp. R60.1, assembly GCF_047461835.1. Taxonomy (NCBI): domain Bacteria; kingdom Bacillati; phylum Cyanobacteriota; class Cyanophyceae; order Synechococcales; family Synechococcaceae; genus Synechococcus; species Synechococcus sp. R60.1. The sequence continues at coordinate 6,358 of NZ_JANSIA010000025.1, forward strand.
GGGCACCGAGGCAGCCATGGCGCTGGGGTATTCCCAGTTTGGAGCGGCTGTGGTGATGGTGGCAGGCCTGTTGTTGGGGGCGATCTTCCTGGAGAGTGCCCACCGCTTTTTTCCCCACGAGCACTTTTTCAAAGGGGTTGAAGGGGAGAACCGCGCCCATTTGAAGCGGATTTGGCTGTTCATCATTGCCATTGCCCTGCACAATTTCCCGGAAGGACTGGCGGTGGGAGTGGGTTTCGCTACCGGCCAAGTCGGCGATGGGTTGGCGTTGGCGTTGGGGATCGGCTTGCAGAACATTCCAGAGGGGCTGGTGGTGGCTTTGTCGCTGGCAAGCCAAGGGTATTCGCGGCGGTTTGCTTTTGGCATCGCCCTGCTGACCGGACTGGTGGAGCCCATCGGCGGGATCCTGGGAGCAACGGTGGTCTCTCTGGCGCAGCCCCTACTACCCTGGGGCATGGCTTTTGCGGCAGGGGCGATGTTGTTTGTCATTTCCGATGAGATCATCCCTGAGTCGCACCGGCAGGGGTTGGAGCGGGAGGGCACCTTTGGGGTCATCAGTGGGTTTGTGGTGATGATGTTGCTGGATATCACCTTGGGCTAGCAAGGGATCCCGTCGCGAAGTGGAACGGAGTTTTATTTTTTTATGTTGAGTAACGAACCCTTTTTGTGGCGAGGAGCAGGGGAACACGCCTGTCTGCTGCTACATGGATTGGGGGGCGGTGTTTACGAGTTGCAGTGGCTGGCAGAGCGGCTGTTGGCGGCTGGCTTGACGGTGCAGGGATTTAACTATCCCGGCCATGACAGTGCTCCGCATCGCTTACACGACCGCCGGTCTGCCCACATGCCCCCTTCCCGCTGGACGGAGTGGTACGGGCGGGCTTTGGAGCATTACCTGGCTTTGCGGCAGGAGTACCCACGCGTTTCCTTGGTGGGCTTTTCCACCGGCTGTCTGCTGGCTTTGCACCTGGCTTTTGCCCATCCCATCCATAAATTGGTGCTGCTGGCGCCATTTTTCGCCATTCGCCACCGCTGGTACTATCTTTTTCGCCCTGAGCAGTACCTGAACAGCCTGGGTTGGCTATTGAAGGAGGTGCCCCGCCTCAGCTTGCCAATTCGGGATGAGGACGCTCGAGCCTTGGCAGAAAGAACGGCCTATTTCCGCAGCTTTAATCTGTCGGCGGTGCGCAGCGCTCTGGAGCTGATCGAGCGGGTCAAGGGAGAGGTGGCCGGCATCCGGGTTCCCACTCTGATCCTGCAATCTCGCCAAGATACAGTAGTGGATCCTGAACAGGCAGCGTGGCTCTATCAAGAGCTGGGATCCGAGGAGAAGATCTTGCATTGGCTGGAGCACTCCGACCACATCCTCACTTTGGACTGCGAGCGGGAAACGGTGTTTGCCCAGGTTTGCGCCTTTCTCAACCAGGATCCTTCTGCGCCCGGATCAGCGTAACCCGCTGCCAAGCACCGCGGGCATCGTAGTCCCGGATCAAACGCAAGAGACAATGGCAGTCTTCCGGCTGCGGAAACCAGCTCAGGCTCACCGAAAAGCTGCGATCCCGCTGGGCAGTGGGGATGGGCAAGGGATCCGGCCCGCCAATCCACAGCCCTCCCGGCAAGGGATCCCAGTTGCTCAACCACTCTGCCCCCGAGCAGTCCACCTCGGTTTCGGCAAACCGGCCCTCGGCAACCGCAAAGCTCTGGGCGATCCCCCGCCATCTCCCCTGGAGGCAGGCTCTCAGCTGCTCTCTGCTCAGGGGTGCACAGTCTGCAACGGGATCCAAAGCTTGGCCGCGCCGCTCCAGGATCGCGGTTACCTCTACCAGACGACCTTGGGCATCCCACTGTTGCACCAGCCGCGCCTTGCGATCCCCCCAGAGAAAGCCCTGCTCGACGGCAAAATCACTAAACGGCGCCAGCTGCAGCCGCCCATTGGAAAAAGATCCATCGGGGAAAAAGCGCAATCCCGGCGAGAAATCCTGGTAGACCCAGCTCTGGGAGCTTTCGGGAGTGGGGGATCCCTGTAGGGGGTAGTAGGCGTTGGTTTGGCGGATCGCGCTCCCTGCCGCCGGACTTCCTGAAGAAGAGGATGGAGCCAAGGCCTCAAAGGTGATGAGGCTGCGCTTTTGGCCCCCCAGCTCCCAGCCGCCGGCGGTGGGTCGATAGTTGGAGAAGAGGCCGTGCCACACTCCCAGGTGGAGAGCCAGACATTGTTTTTGGGTTTTCATGAAGCAATGTGAAGCTAAGATTGTGAGGACGTAACGCTGGAGAGCAAGACCTATGGGGAAGAAGCTCCGAGGTGGCATTTTACTGATTTTGGGGTTTATGCTGTCTCCCCTTTCCTGGTGGAATGACTTGTTTTTCAATCTGCCGATTGCCTATGGGTTGGGCTACCTGTGTAGCCTGTGGTAGCCACAGTGGTTTTTGGGCGGAACCCTCGTGGGGTACTGGCTCTCCAACTTGATGGGCATTCTCATGATGCAGTTTGGCGCTACGGATGTCGTCGAGAAAGGCGAGAAACCCCGCAATATGAAACGCGATCTCTTGATTGGGCTGGCTTCTTCTACCGCCTATACTTCGGCAATTGTTGGGCTGCTTCAGTTTCACCTCGTCGATATCAGCGCCATCTTCCCCATTTCTTAACCCTATGCCGCTGGCAATTTTCTGGGCAACTTTAGTCGAAGGGATCCTCGCTTTTGTTGCCACCCATATCGACGACTTTTTCTTGCTGGTTCTGTTGTTTGCCCAGGCGCAGCTGCAACCCCTGTGGAAGGGCTGGCACATTTGGCTGGGAGGCTACTTGGGCTTGGCAGGGTTGATCCTGCTCAGCTCTCTGGGATACTTGGGAGGCCTGCTGTTGCCGCCACCTGCGATTGGGCTGCTGGGGTTGATCCCGATTGCGGTAGGCGGTTGGAAATTGTGGCAACCTGAGCTGGAAGAAGCCCTGGAAGAAGAGCTGGAAGAACTGCAAGAGCGCCCAACCCAAAAGGCTTGGTCAGTTTTTTTGCCCCCACCAGCCCTGATGTCCATGCTCCTCACCTTTGCCAATGGTGGAGATAATGTCAGCCTGTACGTTCCTCTGTTTGCCGGCAGCACCCCTCCTCAGTTGGCCCTTTTTTCCACGATCTTTTTTCTGATGAAGGGATTGTGGTTTGTAGTGGCTCAAAAACTGACAATGCAACCTGAAGTAGCCAAGGTTTTGGCCGAGCGGGGAGAGCGCTGGGTGCCCTGGATTCTCATGGGCTTGGGGGTGTGGATCCTGTTCAAAAATGAGACTTGGAGATGGCTTTTGTCTTAGACTCTGGCCGGGATTTGTTCGTGATAGCGGGACGGGATTCTTTCGAGTTCTAGTCGTTGTGTCGGTCTAGAGAGGGATCCCAGTCCAGATCTTCGTGGCGGTGCTCCCGTTCCCAGCGATGCACCCAGTCCCAAATGCGATAGTGCTGCTCGGCGGTGAGTTGCTTGGGATCCTGGGCCAAAGCGGCAGCCTCTTCCGGGGTGAGCAAAGCAGCCAGGCTGCCGATCTCCACCAAATAGCGGCGTTCTTCCGCAGTGGTGTGGGACTGATTGAGCCGTTGAATTAAACGACGTAAGGTGGCTGCATCTTGACTCATAAGCCGATAGGAAAGAATCGACGAGCATCTAAGCTGGTAAGAACAGTTTAAGAGCAGAATCATCGAAATTATCAAAGTCATCAAAAGAAAGCAGGCCAAATTGCCCAGCCGATGCTCTTCTAATCCTCAAAGGATCCCAGAATGCGCACTTCCGGCTCCAAAAGCACCGACCATTGTTGATAGACCTTTTCCTGGGCCAAGCGAATCAAGCGGTAAATGTCCTTGGCACTCGCCTGATGGCAATTGAGGATGAAGTTGGCATGGCGCTCTGAAATTTGGGCCCCACCGATGCGGTACCCCTTCAAGCCGACCTGCTCGATTAGCCAGCCGGCAGGGTGAGACTCTGGGTTGCGAAAGACGCTGCCACAACTGGGCAAATGATAGGGCTGAGAGCTTAGGCGTTGGTTGAGGTAGCGCTGGGTTTCCCACTGCACCTGGGACGGATCCCTGCTTGGGATCAACTGCAGCGTCGCTCCTGTCACCGTCCAGGGGGAGTCCTGTAGGCGAGAGCGGCGATAGCCAAATTGCAGATCGGCAGGTTCTAGGCGGCAGGGCTCTTGTTCCTCGTCCAAAATCTGCACTTCCACCAGCACATCCGCCATGGCGCGTCCGTGGGCACCGGCATTCATCACCACGGCTCCCCCTAGCGTGCCAGGGATCCCGATGGCCCACTCCAACCCACTCCAGCCTTGCCTGGCGGCGGCCCGCGACAGATTGACCAAAGGCTCTCCGGCAGCGGCCCACATTCTCCCCCCTTCCAGCAGTTGGATCCCCCGCAAACGGCGAGTGCCGATCACCAGCCCCTTCAACCCCGCATCGCTGATGAGCAGATTGCTGCCTGCCCCTAACAGCGTCGTGGGGATCCCTTCTGCTCGCGCCCAAGCCAAACACTGCTGCAGCTCCAGATGGCTACGGGGCTCACAATACCACTCCGCTTTGCCGCCCACGCGAAAGGTGGTCAGAGGAGCCAACGGGATCCCCGATTGAATTCGTCCAGATAGCAGAGCCGCCGGCCCGCGGGGGAGAAGCCTGTCTTCAGCGGTAAGACTTGCCGCCTCAGACTCACAGGAACCATCCCGCTGAGGCACCACCGGAGCCGTCGTCATGATTCAATACCTCAGAAGCAGCTATCTTTTCAGCTGAAGTTTGGATTTTTGGCTTGCCCAGGCTGTTCCCTCACCTGAGCCGCATATGCCCGCATCGTAGCGATTATCTGCTGATTTAGGTCCCCTGCGCCCAAAAAAACGGCGAGATCTCCAGGCTGCAGGACGGACGGCAACACCTCCGGCAATCGCGGCAAAGACGACACATAGCGCACATGGGGATGGTGCTCCGCCACCGCCACGGCCAAGCGCAAGCTGTTGTCGGAACCCTCAGGCGCCGGCTCTCCCGCTCCATACGTAGGCACGATCACCACCACGTCCGCCTCCCCAAAGCAGCGGGCAAAATCCTGGAACAAGGCAGCCAAACGGCTGTGGCGATGAGGCTGAAACACGGCCACCACCCGCCGCTGCTGTAGCCGTGCTGCCTGCAGGGTGGCTCGAATCTCGCTGGGATGATGGGCATAGTCGTCGATAAAGGTGACTCCACCCACTTCCCCCTTGTGCTCAAAGCGGCGATGCGCCCCCCGAAATTGCGCCAAAGCTGAGGCAATCACCGCAAACTCCAAGCCCAACTGTCGCCCAACGGCAACCGCCGCCAGGGCATTGCTGAGGTTGTGGGATCCCAACACCTGTAGGCGAAGTTGTCCGAGGAGGGATCCCCTTTCCCAAATCTCAGCGCAGGTGAAACTGGCAGTGTAGAGGATTTGGCGAGCTTGGTACTGGGCTTGGGGATGACCGGTCAGGCTGTAGCCCACATCCACCCTCAGGTGAGCCGCCACGTTGGGACAGTCCAGACAGGCCACCAGCGTTTGGCTCTGCTGCCCATACTGTTGAAAAGCCCGGATCACCTGCCCCAAATCGGCGTAGTGATCGGGGTGATCCAGCTCAATGTTGGTGATCACCCCAATCTTGGGATAGAGCCGCACCAGGGATCCATCCGACTCATCCACCTCGGCCACCCAATACTCCCCCTTACCCAGACGGGCATTGCCATCCCAGGCATCCACTTCCCCGCCGATGATCAAGGTGGGATCCCAGCCCGCCGAGAGCAATACATAGCCGATCATGCTGCTGGTGGTGGTTTTGCCGTGGGTGCCGGCCACCCCAATGCCGGAGCGACGGTTAAACAGAGCCGCCAACAAGTCCGCCCGATGCCAAACCGTCAATCCTTTGCCCAGGGCAGCGGCCAATTCCGGATTGGTGGGGCGAATGGCGCTGGAATAGACCACCTGGGGATCCCCGACCAACCCCTCCAAGCTGTGGCCCTGAAAGAAGCGCACCCCCAAAGCTTCCAGGCGGCGGGTACGGCCATTGGCGACAATGTCGGATCCGGAAACGCGAAACCCTTGTTTAGCCAGGATATAGGCCAGGGCCGACATCCCCACTCCACCAATGCCCACAAAGTGATAGGTGGAAAGCAAGGGATCTAGGGGATCCAAATGCAGGGGCGGAGGCTGAGACCGAACCGGCAACGGCGGGATGGGATCCCCTCCTCCAACTGTTTCCACCATCGCAACTCCACCCCACTCCTAGAGACCATCACACCCCAAAAAAGAACTGCGTCCTAGCGACGGGAACGGCACCCACAAACAGGCTCGAACAGGTTCGAACAGGCCACATCATATCAGGAATCCCCAGAGCTAGGTAGGCTGCGCCCCACCGGTTGCCGTGATCTGCCGGCACCTTGGGGAACCCACAGGGGGTGAAAATACGGTGAGCACAAGCAACACAGAATACAGCTGGACATTTTCATCCCAAAAACTTTACACTTATTTAAGAAAAAGAGGCGGCGTTTGTCGTCTGCAAAGCCACAGCGGGTAAAAGGCCATGAACCCACGAGCGCTTTGGTCGCTGGCAGGAGTCGGGCTGCTTGGTTGTGCTGGTCTGGCATGGCTGGGATTGAGCAAACAGGGAGCCACACAGTCGGTATCGGGAAGTGCAGAGGCAACGGTGGAAATGCGGCTGCCTCCGCAAGTTGGTGCTTTGGGTCGCCTGGAGCCGGAGGGGGAAGTGCTGCGCATTGCCGGTTCCCCCGGAGAACGGCTGGGAGAGCTGCTGGTGGCCGAGGGGGATCGCGTGGTGGCAGGCCAAGTGCTGGCCCGCTTGGAAAGCTACGCCGAGCGGTTGGCGGAGCGAGAGTACGCTGCCGCCCAACTTCAAGAGGCCCGCGCCCGGTTGCAGGCCGAGACCCGTTTCAGTCAGGCCCAAATCCAAGAGGCACGCACCCGCCTCAGCCGTCTGGATGAGCCGCAACAGATGCAAATCCGCTCCCAGGAAGCGGTGGTGGAGCGTATCCGGGCAGAGCTGGCCGATGCTGAGGCCAATCTGGCTCGCTTTCAGGAGCTTTGGCAGGAAGGAGCAATCTCGCAACAAGAGCTGGATCAACGCCGGCTGCTGGTGCGGCAACGACAGGAGGATCTGCGGGCTGCCGAGGCCACCCTGAGCCAACTGCGCCTGGCCCGTGAGCGGGATCTGGTCAATGCCCAAGCCCAAGTCCAAGCTGCCGAGGCGGGGCTGAGTTTGGCCCAAGCCCAAGTCCAACTGGGATCCCTGGTCCGCAACCTGGAACTGGCAGAAGCTCGCCTAGAGCGCACCCTCATCCGCGCTCCCCGTGCTGGACAGGTGCTCAAGATCCACACCCGCCCTGGAGAGGTCATCCCCGCCGGCGAGGGCATTCTCGAGCTGGGCAACACCGACCAGATGATGGTGGTGGCGGAAGTCTACGAGACGGACATCTTGCGGGTTCGGCCAGGCCAGCAGGCCACCATTAGCAACCGCGCTCTGCCAGAAACCCTGCAGGGCCGAGTGGAGCGGGTAGGCCTGCAGATTGGCAAGAAAGATGTGCTCAACACCGACCCAGCTGCCGATGTGGATGCCCGCGTGGTGGAAGTGTATATCCGCCTGGATCCGGAGAGCAGCGCCCGCGTGGCTGGCCTGACCAACCTGCAGGTGAATGTGGCCATCGATGTCGAGGGGTAGGCTCAGCCCATGTACAGCCTGTTCAGTGTGGCTTTTATCGCCCATCGGATCCCGTTGGCCTGGCTGCAACTGACGCGGGAGAAGATCCGCCTGCTGGTGGCCCTGGCGGGCATTGCCTTTGCTTGCATCTTGATGTTCATGCAGTTGGGCTTCCAAGACAGCCTGCTGGAAAGTGCCATCCGCTTCCACGTGGCCCTGAAGGGAGAGATCTTCCTGGTCAGCCCTCAGTCCAACGCCCTGATTGCCATGAACACCTTCTCCCAGCGGCGACTCTATCAGGCTTTGGGCTTTGAGGGGGTGCGGGCCATCTCGCCTGTCTATGTGGGCTTTGCCCTCTGGAAAAACCCAGAGACCCGCCGTACCCGCAGCATTTTTGTGGTAGGAGTGGATCCCTCGGCTGATCTGTTGGACTTGCCGGAACTGACGCCGGACAAGCTGGAAGAGATCAAAAAGGCGGACGTGGTGCTGTTTGACCGCCGCTCCCGCAGCGAGTTTGGCCCCATCCCAGAGTGGTTTGAGTCCGGGCGAGAGGTGGTTACTGAGGTGGGAAACCGCCGCGTCCAGGTGGGGGGCCTGTTTGAGATGGGGGCCACCTTTGGAGCCGACGGCACCATTCTAACCAGCGACCTCAATTTCCTGCGCATTTTTCCGCAGCGGGGGCGCGGCCTAGTGGATATCGGCGTGGTGCAACTCCAGCCGGGTGTGGATCCGGATCCCTTGGTGCGGCAGATGCGGGCTTTGCTGCCGGAAGATGTGCGGGTGCTCTCACGGGCGGAGTTTATCGATATGGAGCAAACCTACTGGGAAGAGGGCACAGCCATCGGCTTTATTTTCGGCCTGGGGGTGGGCATGGGCTTTATTGTCGGCATTGTGATTGTCTATCAAATTCTCTACACCGATGTGTCGGATCACCTGGCGGAATATGCCACTCTCAAAGCCATGGGCTATACCGATACCTACCTGCTGGGGGTGGTATTTCAGGAGGCGATCCTGCTGGCCGGCTTGGGGTATATTCCCGCCTTTGCCCTGTCGGTTCTGCTCTACGATTTGACGGCCAATGCCACGTTGCTGCCTATTGCCATGACCTTCAACCGGGCGATGCTGGTGCTGGGGCTGGCGGTGAGCATGTGTTTCATCTCAGGAGCGATTGCCGTGCGACGGCTGCGGGCAGCCGATCCTGCCGACATTTTCTAGAGTTTTGGCTGTGGGCAGGGCGCCGGGGCGTTGGTAAGTCAATAGTCTGCCAAAGGGGATCGGATGGATGGTGAAGGGTTTGAGCTAGGCTGTCTAAAAACTTCTGGGATCCTCATCAACGCTCTCCGGCCAAAGGTTTCTAAATGGTCTCATCTCAACGCTCCAAATGACGGCCTAAGTGGTCAATGAGTTGTCAACGCAAAGTTTTGAGATTTTGAGTTTCCTATGCTGACTCCTCTTCTCGATCAAGCTGCCCTTGCTTCTGCCCAGAATGCCGTTGAGCCAGTGGTGAAAGCCGAAGGTGTAAACCACTATTTCGGCGAGGGATCCCTGTGCAAGCAGATTCTCTTCGACATTAGCTTTGCCCTGCAGCCAGGGGAGATCGTGCTGCTGACTGGCCCTTCCGGCTCCGGCAAAACCACCCTGCTGACGCTGCTGGGGGCCTTGCGCTCGGTGCAGGAGGGCAGCTTGCGGGTGTTGGGACAGGAGCTGCGGGGAGCTCAGCCCAGTACTCTCATTCAAATCCGCCGCCAGGTCGGGTACATTTTCCAGGCCCATAACCTGCTGCGATCCCTGACGGCAGCCCAAAACGTGCGCATGGCCCTGGAGCTGCACAACGGCCTCTCTCCTCAGGAAGCCCAGCAGCGAGCGGAAGCAATGCTGGCGGCGGTGGGCCTGGGGGATCGCGTCCACTACTACCCGGAACAGCTTTCCGGCGGACAAAAGCAGCGGGTGGCCATTGCCCGCGCCTTGGTTAGCCATCCCAAGCTGGTGCTGGCGGACGAGCCCACGGCAGCCCTAGATAGTAAGTCGGGCCGCGAGGTGGTGACCCTGATGGAGAAGCTGGCGCGGGAGCAGGGCTGCACCATCCTCATGGTGACCCACGACAACCGCATCCTGGACATCGCGGATCGGGTGCTGCACATGGAGGATGGCCGGCTGGAGAGCCAAGGGGTTGCCTAGCTTTGCCCAGAGCAGGCGTGGCGGCGGTACCAGTCGATGGTGCGCTGCAGCCCTTCCCGCAAGCCGACTTTGGCCACAAAACCCATCCTCTCTCGGGCCTTGGAGACATCCAGACAGCGGCGGGGTTGGCCGTTGGGCTTGTCCGTTTGCCAGCGGATCTCTCCCCGGAACTCCATCAGCTCGCAGATGAGGGCAATCAGATCCCGGATGGAGATCTCTTCACCGGTGCCCAGGTTCAAGGGATCCGCCCCGTCGTAAAGCTGGGTGGCCATGACAATGCCGCGGGCCGCATCTTCAGCGTAGAAAAACTCGCGGGTGGGGCTGCCATCCCCCCACACTTCGACGTAGTTTTGGCCCCGTTGCTGCGCTTCGTGCACTTTGCGGATCAAGGCTGGGATGACGTGGGAGCTTTCGGGGTCGAAGTTGTCCATGGGGCCGTAGAGGTTCACCGGCAGGAGGTAGATGCCGTTGAAGCCGTACTGCTGCCGGTAGGCCTGCAGCTGCACCAGCAGGGCTTTCTTGGCGATGCCGTAGGGGGCGTTGGTCTCCTCTGGGTAGCCGTTCCAGAGATCCTCTTCCTTGAAGGGAACGGGGGTGAACTTGGGATAGGCGCAGATGGTGCCCACGCAGACAAACTTCTCCACCCCGGCCAGGTAGGCGGCGTGGATGAGCTGGGATCCCATGATGAGGTTGTCGTAGAAGAGTTCTGCCGGCTTGGCTTGGTTGAGGCCGATGCCACCCACGTGGGCGGCCAAATGGATGACGATATCTTGCCCTTGTACCACCTCTTGGCAGACTTCCCAACGGCGCAGATCCTGGGTGCGGGAGCGCGGGATGCGCACCTGCTCCGGCTTTACCCCCAGCACCTGCAACTGTTGCAGCACATGTTTGCCCAAAAAGCCGCTGCCCCCTGTGAGCAAAATGCGCTTCTGGCTGAGATCGACGGAGCTGGGCAAGCTGTTGGGCATAGATCCGACGCAGAGAACTTCCGGCTTTCATTATGCTGCAGACGGGATAGCCGTATTCCAGACTTGTTGGCGATGGTCATCGAGAATAGGCAAGGCATCAACTCAAAACCTGGGCAAACCGCGCCGGCGACAGAGCAGGGATCCATTCATCCGCTTGTCCATGGGCTTGTTGGGCGAAGCGACGGGCCAAAGCGGGCAGGATGGGCAGGGGATTGCTGAAGCCGGAAAACAGTTGTAAGCCTTCCCAGCCGGGCAGGGATCCCACCAGAGGCTGGTGATCGGCGCTGAAGGCCACCAAGCAGTGATACCACCGTCCAGGCAGGTGGGCCAACTTGGGCAGGTAGCGACCGGCTTGTGCCCGGATCTGGGCTTCGCTGGCGGCTGCATCCACCTCGGCACGGGGATCCGTCAATACCCGGCTGATCTGGCCCATGCGAATGCTGCCATCTACAAATTGCAGGATCCCGGCATCCAGAATCGGCGGGCAAAGCTCGTGCCCTGGCTCGTCCCAAAGGGGATCCCGATCGGGATGGGCGGCTTGTCGTTCCAGTTCCAAGCGTTGCACGGGCACGCTCATCACCAACGCTTTCAATTGCAAATCCGAGGGCTCCAGCTCCAGGGATTCGGCATGGGTGTAGTAGATGGGCACCCGGATCCCCGCTTGGCGCAACAGAGCCCGTGTCCAGCCGCCGGCGCACACCACCACCTGGCCTGCTCCGTAGCAGTCGGCTCCGGACTCTACGCCCGTGATGCGCGCTCCCTGCCGCCGCAGGGCCGTTGCTGTTGCGATCAAGAGGGATCCCCCCAATCGTTGAAAGGCTTTTTGAAAGGCCAGCGCCGTCAACAAGGGGTTGATGTGGCCATGCCGAGCCCAGAGGACTACTTCCAGAGCGGCCGGATCCAGCAGCGGCTCCAGCTCGCAGGCTGCCGCCACCGAAATCCGCCGGGGTGGGATGCGACAGTCGGCCAGATCCGCCTCAACGGCCTCTGCATCGTAGCCGGGGGCAATGGGCATGAGCAGGTCCAGCTCGCGAAATTGAATGTCTGCCTCCAACTCCTCTGACAGGGTGCGGTAGCGTTGGATCCCTTCTTCCCCCAAAGCTTTGAGCAGCGGCGTTTTGCCCGCCCAATGGGCCAAGCCCCCGTAGCTGTAGCGGGTTGCTCCGTTCAGCACTCCATCTTTCTCCATCAGCAGAACGGATCCCCCCTGGCGGGCCAGTTCATAGCTTAGGGCTGCCCCGGTAATCCCACCGCCGATCAGAATCCAGTCGTAGTTGGCCATCACTTCCCTCTTTGCCCTGAACCTCATCTTGCGGCAAAGAGGCTCAGTTTGGGGTAGCGAGCGCAGCAGAACTCGGATCCGCACTGGTGGCGGTACTGGCTGAAGCGGAACTCACAAAGGGCTTCCTTGAGTCCAGATTGAAGATTGAGAGTCCCCTTGGGTCCAGAGTCAACATAAAAGGCAGGTTAGTGGCATCGGCCATCTGCAAATGAACCTGTGGCGGCATCTGGCCCAGACTTTATCGCTGCACACTTCCCCAACAGGCAAAAGGGGCCAACCTGGACAGAGAACATAGCCAACAGAAACGGGCGGAGATCTCCGGGATCCCTGCCCATCCTGGTTTGAGGCGGGTTATTCTCTGCCCTCAGGCGCTTTCAAGACTCTCCCGCCAGGCGGGCGTAAAACAGGCCTTGAATGCGAACAGTGTGGGGTTCCATCGCCCCTTGCTCGGTGCTGGAAGGCTGAATGCTAACAAAGGATCCCGCCATTTCGCCAGTGCTGGGATCCACGCGAGCAATCCGCAGGGACATTTTCCCCTGGGAAACCTCGTCCACCTTGCGGTTGGTGGCAAAATCATCTTTGGCAGCCTGTAGACCTACCGCAGTGTCGTAGCCGGTGTTGGATCCCCGCCCGCGCGGGTCGAGGAAGGTGCTGCTGTGATAGCCGGGCACCAAGAACTCCCCTTCAAAATCGGTCGAAGGGTCAATGGCGGAGCCCTGGGCAGTGGCGACCAAGTCCTTCACGCTAAACAGAAACGGCACCAGCTCGCGGCGGGGCATTTGGCCGGTGGTCGGCTGAAAGGTGATCCCATCCACCACTTTGAGCTCCAGCGCACCGTCTTTGGGAGTCACCTCAGCTTTAATCGGCCCCAGAGTGGCCGCTGAGATCATGATGTTTTTGGCCTTGATGAACTCTTTCTCGCCGTTCCGCTTTTCCTCTTCCACCTCAATTTGCACCGGCTGGAAGCAGACATCCGTCAGCTTCAGGGATCCCCCCCTAGGCACTTCGATACGGCCCCGGGCGTTGTCCGAGACCGAAGGGCAAATGGCGGCCTTGCCGGTGTTGCGGATCTGGTCATAGGTCAGCGGCGCCTTGGCAGCCTTAGCCGGAACAGCAAAGACGCTCAAACAAAGCGCCAACAGGATGGCGAGCAGTGGACGGTACCGCATAATCAACCTCGAAAAACCTTTTTTGAATCTGAACGCTGCTGGGGGAAATAAGCCCGAATGCCCCCATTGTACGCAATCGTGATCCCCCTCAGAGGAAGTGCCTCAAAATTAGCCACCCACCAACAGGGATCCCAGCCAGCGTTCCCGAATCTGGGTGACCAGCTCGCGGATAGGCTGTTGGTTGACACGGTAGCTGATGGGATGGGCAATCAGGCGAGCTGTACTCTCGAATAGGCAGTCTCGCTCAATCAGGCCGTTTTCCCTCAGGGTGCGCCCTGTGGCTACCAAGTCGACGATGGCATCGGCCATGCCGGTGAGGGGGGCCAACTCCACCGAACCATAGAGAGAGATAAGCTCCACCGGCAAATCCAGGCGGTCAAAATACTCCCGGGCGCAGCCGACAAACTTAGAAGCCACGCGGGCATGAGCAGGCAACTGAGCTGCCGAGTGGTAGGGGCTATCTTGGGGAAGGGCCACCGACATGCGACAGTGGCCAAATTGGAGATCCAACAGGTGGGCCACCCGCGCTTCGGTGCCGGCATAGCGCTCCCGCAAGACGTCGTAGCCGACAATGCCCAACTGCGCCTGCCCGTACTCCACGTACACCGGCACATCGTGAGTGCGCACCAGCAGCGCTTCGTAGCGTTGTCCGTTCAGCCGGGTGGGGGATTCAATCCGCAGCAGGCGATTGCCGGGATCCAAAAAACGGCTGAAATCGATCCCCACCTGCTGCAGGCATTGAATGGCCTCAGGCAGCAAGGCCCCCTTGGCCAGGGCAATCGTGATGGGTGGGCTGTCGGGACGGCCATCCAGCATCTTTTTCAGGATCTACTACATTTGTCTGATACATCCGTCTGAATCTTGGGCCAGGAGCAATCAATGTAAGAATGCTGGGATCCCCGTCTGCCGGGTGGAACTCTCAGGAGAGACGGGGCAAAACGAGGGGCTCAGGGGAAACCCTTGGCGAAATGCCCAGAAGAGCAAGCCCCCTTGATTGTAGGGGATCGGAATCCCAGCAGCGATTCCCCGGCCTCTTGAAAGCCCCGCCGGTTCTCTGGAATGCCGATCCTGGGATGATAAAGTCAGAGCACGGTTAGCCCGGAGGAGTGATGACGGCATGAAAGCCATGATCCTGGCAGCAGGCAAAGGCACGCGGGTGCGGCCCATCACCTACATGATGCCGAAGCCGATGATCCCCATTTTGCACAAGCCTGTCATGGAATTTTTGGTGGAGCTGCTGCGGGAACACGGCTTCGACCAGATCATGGTCAACACCAGCCACTTGGCCCACCAAATCGAAGACTACTTTCGAGATGGGCAGCAATGGGGGGTTCACATCGGCTTTTCCTTCGAAGGCCATTTTGAGAACGGCCAGCCGGTGGCCGAACCTCTGGGCTCCGCTGGCGGTATGCGCAAGATCCAGGATTTCTCCGGATTTTTCGACAGTACCTTTGTGGTGCTCTGTGGGGATGCCCTGATCGACCTGAACCTCACGCAGATCGTCAACTTCCACAAATCCAAGGGAGCGCTGGCCACTGTGGTCCTGCGGCAGGTGGATCCCAGCCAGGTCTCCAGCTATGGGGTGGTAGTCACCGACGAGACGGGTCGCATCACTGCTTTCCAAGAAAAGCCTAGGCGGGAAGAGGCCCTCGGCCACACCATCAACACCGGCATCTATGTTTTCGAGCCGGAAGTGTTCGACTACATTCCCCCTGGCTGCCCCTACGACATCGGCAGCGATCTCTTCCCGGCCTTGGTGAAAGCGGGTGCCCCCTTTTATGGGATCACGGCTGACTTTCAGTGGGTGGACATTGGCCGCACCCACGACTACTGGCTGGCGGTGCAAAAAGTGCTGCGCGGCGAGATCAAGGGAGTCAAGGTGCCTGGGATCCAGATTCAACCCGGCGTATGGACGGGGATCAACATCCGCGCCAACTGGGATCGCATCCACATCGAGCCACCGGTCTACATCGGGGCCAGCAGCTATTTGGCGGACGGGGTCAAACTCATCGGCCCCACGGCAATTGGCTACGGATGTGTGTTGAATGAAGGGTGTACGCTGGATGGCAGCTTGATTTTTAACTACACCCAGATTGCGGCAGGCGTGACCCTACGCCACCAGATGGTGATGGGTCGCTACTGCATTTCCTCGGATGGCAATGCCATCGACACCGAAGAGTCCAACCTCACGTGGCTGATCGGAGATGCCCGCAGCAATGCCAACGGCAAATCCCCATAGCGCCCTCTACCTCTACGGGATCGTCGCTGCCCCTGGCCCGCGTCATCTGAGTGTGGTGGGGCTGGACAAGCAGCCGGTGCAGGTTCATGGGCTGGGATCCCTGGCCTTCTTGTACTCCCAGGCTCGACAGGAGCGCTACCTGGCCAGCCGGGCCAACTTGCTCGCCCATGAGGCCGTGCTGGAAAAAGTGATGAACGAGGGACACCGGGCTCTGCTGCCTCTGCAATTTGGCCTGGTGGTGAGCGGCTGGGAGCAGGTGGAACGGGACTTGGTGCAGCCCCGCTTGGCGGATCTGCTGGCTCTGCTGGAGCGCCTGGAGGGCAAGCGGGAGGTGGGAGTCAAAGTCTTCTGGGATCCCGAGCAGGAGCTCAAGCTGGGGCTAGAGGAAAACCCTGCCCTCAAAGCTCGGCGGGACGAAATGGCCGGCGCTCCTCTGGGGCTGGACGCGGTAGTCGAGATCGGACGGGCTCTGGAGCAGCTCTTAGAGCAGCGACGTCAGCGCATTGCCCAGACCTTTACAGCAGCCCTCAGCCCCTTGGCCAGCGACCGCGTAGAAGGAGATCTGCTCACCGAAAACATGGCCTACAACGGCTCGTTTTTGATCAATTGGGAAGATGAGCCGGTTTTTGCCCAAAAAGTAGAGGAGCTAGACCAGACCTTCCAGGGGCGGCTGCGCATTCGCTACAACAACTTCACCGCTCCCTACAATTTCGTCAAACTTTGACACACTCAGCTGTATTGGGTCACTTCTCTACAAAAGACAAGAGGAGACCGCTCGGCTGAATGGTCGAAGGCAGGGATCCTTTTGGAAATCTGCTCAGGTATTGTGGGGATGGGCGCTGCAGTCTGTAAGCCGAGGGAGACGGTATGGGGTTGCTTATTTTTATCTTGTTTTTAGCTCTGGCTGCCGGGATCTTGGCTCTAGCCCTTTACCACGAAAAGAAACGTCGAGAAGCTCTGGAGCGGGTAGCTGCACAGCTAGGAATGCGCTTTTCTGCCCAGTTGCCTGAAGAGATTCGATCTCGCTTGTTGCAAGCAGGCTTTGGACTGTTTGAACGAGGCCATGGGCGGCGTTTCTATAATTCGATGTCCAAGCGGCTGATCGATGGCACTGAGATTACCGTTTTTGATTACCAATACACCCGCGGCAGGGGCAAGAGTTCTAGCACTTATCGCCAGTCCGTCTTCTACGCCTATCACGAGGATCTTCATCTGCCCCGTTTTCGGCTGCACCCCGAAAATGCCCTTTTCCATGGCATCGCCAAAGCTTTTGGCATGCAAGATATCAATTTCGAGAGCCACCCTAAGTTCTCCCGGAGCTATCTCTTGCGAGGAGAGAATGAAGCCCAAGTTCGGCTGCGGTTCCATCCTGGCGTCCTTGGTTTTTGGGAGCAGCATCCCAACTATTGCGCCGAAGGAGCTGGCGCCCACCTCATTCTCTGGCAGAATGACCGACAGGTGAATCCCGAAGAGATAGCAAAATGGATGCGCTTGGGGGAAGAGTTGACTCAACGGCTGCGGCGTATGTAGTAGCAGAGCCTACGGCCCCCCGCCGCGAACGGTCAACCTCGGCCTAAACCTCACCCCAAGAGGGTGCGCTGCAATCTCAAGAACCTCTCTACTGAGCGCCGAGGGCCGCCAACAAATCATCTGCCAACAACACCGCCGTATAGACCAAAGCCTGTCGTTGCTCAGGAGACAAATCGCCAACAGGAGTCTGGGGATTGCTCACGATACCCTGCAGTACTCTGCTGGCTATGTATTCCCGCTTGGAAACCCCTGGGCTGGAGATGGTGGGGTTGTCGAGAGAGAACTTCTGATGGTGCTCGAAGGGGAAGGCGTATTCGGGGGCAACCGGCATCGCTCGACTCCAGATGGATCTCTACACTCTGCTTTGCCTATTTTCCCATCCTCTCTCGCTGGGGATTTTAAAAAAGCGGTGCCTCAAAAAAGACATAACGGGTTATCGTAATCAGAGAGATCCCTATGTGGGGGAAGGATCTGGGCTGCTCTCCCTTGGGAACAGTGGACATGCATTTGAGGGATTCTTTTCGACGCACCAAAATTGTTGCCACCATCGGCCCTGCCAGCTCAAATCCAGCCATTCTCAGGGAGATGATCCTGCAAGGGGCAACCACCCTTCGCCTGAACTTCTCCCATGGGGATCACGAGCTACACCGCCGCAGCATTCGCCTGATCCGCCAAACCGCGATGGATCTGGGCATCCAGGTCGCCATTTTGCAAGACCTGCAGGGGCCCAAAATCCGCCTGGGCAAGTTCGCCGAAGGCTCGATCACCCTCAAGGCAGGGGATCCCTTTGTGTTGACCAGCAAACCTGTCTTGGGATCCCAAGAGCGCAGCTGGGTCACCTACGACAAGCTGGCCCAAGAAGTGCCCGAAGGAGCGACGATCCTCATCGACGACGGTCGAGTGGAGATGCGGGTGGAAGCCGTGGATCCGGAAGCGGGCGAACTCTTCTGCCGCACCATTGTCGGGGGTACCCTCTCCAACAACAAGGGGGTCAATTTCCCCGGTGTGCGCCTGAGCATCCGCGCCGTGACCCCAAAGGATAAAGAAGATCTCTACTTCGGCCTCAACCAAGGGGTGGATTGGGTGGCCCTCAGCTTTGTGCGGGATCCCTCTGATGTGCTGGAGCTGCGGGAGCTCATCGCCTCTGCCAAACGGCCTTCTTCGGGCTCAGCCGACAAGCGGGTACCCATCATCGTCAAGATCGAGAAACACGAGGCCATTGAACAGCTGCCCCAGATTTTGGCCCTCAGCGACGGTGTGATGGTGGCGCGGGGAGATCTGGGGGTAGAGCTGCCTGCGGAAGAGGTGCCGATCCTGCAGAAGCGGGTGATCGCCCTGGCCAACTCCCTGGGGATCCCGGTAATTACGGCCACCCAAATGCTGGACAGCATGGTGCACAGCCCCCGACCCACCCGTGCCGAGATCTCCGATGTGGCCAACGCCATTTTGGATGGCACCGATGCCGTCATGCTCTCCAACGAGACGGCTGTGGGCAAATACCCTGTCGAGGCCGTTGCCACCATGGCCCGCATTGCCGTGCGCACCGAGCGCGATTACTTTGACCTGACCTCCGCCGACCGACGACAACGCCTTCGCGCCCTTGCCATGCAGGAGCTGAGCCAAAACAACGGCAACAGTCCTGCTGGAATGCGGCCCAAAACCCTGATCACCGACTCGATCAGCCGCGCCGTGGGGGAGATCGCCCAAGAGTTGGATGCTGTAGCCGTGATGACCCTGACCAAAACAGGGGCTACTGCTCGCAATGTCTCTAAGTTTCGCCCCCGCACTCCCATCCTAGCCGTAACCCCCCATGTGGAAGTGGCACGGCGGCTGCAGTTGGTTTGGGGGGTACATCCGCTGTTGGTTATGGATTTGGCCACCACCCGCCAGACCTTTCAAGCGGCCATCAGCTTGGCTCAGGAAGATGGCTTGCTCAAGGATGGCGACTTGGTGGTGCTCAGTGCAGGAACCCTGCCAGGCGTTGCGGGATCCACCGATCTGATCAAGGTGGATGTGGTGAAAGCGGTGGTGGCTCAAGGCAAAGGGTTTGGCAAAGGCATTGTCAGCGGCCCGGCCCGCATCTTGAGATCCAGCCTCGATGCCGGCAAAATCACCGCCGGAGACATTTTGGTTGCCCAATCCACCGACGCCAACTATGTGGAGGCCATCAAACAGGCAGCCGGCGTGATTACCGAAGAAGAGGGAGCCTCCTCTCATGCGGCGGTCATTGGCCTGCGGCTGGGGGTGCCGGTGCTGGTGGGGGTCAAGGATGCTACCCGCTTAATCCGGGATGGATCTATCGTCACTCTGAACCCAGAAAAAGGCATAGTGACCGCAGGAGCCGATGGCTTGGGCTTTTAAGCGGGCCTTAAGGTTGCCTGCAATACAAACTTGTATCTCTTGCTACGAAACGAGACCCAGTTCTATGATGGGGGTAGCGAGGCAAGATTTTCCCTGACCCTTCGGTGCGTCCCATCCATTCCACGTGTAGGTTAAGCTATGCCCACTTTACAAGCCACCCACTATGCGGTTGAGGCCATCCAGGAGGAAGCTCGTCGCCTCATTCAGCAGGGGGTCTTACGCCGCTCTGCAGCCATTGCCCACCTGCAACCCTTTTTCCCGCAGCGGGAGTGGCAGGCGATTGCCCAAGAGCTGGAGTTGCAAGACTACTGCCCCTCGGATCCCCTCTGCGATTTGATCGGCAACTGCGAGGAGTGGAGCGAAGACTAAGCCTCGATCTGCCGAGGATGGCAAGCGGTCGGCGTTGGCAGACAGCCAATGCCTCTTTTTATTCCAGCCGTTTTTTCCTCCTCTAATCTGTCGGCGGCTAAGCTGGATGAACTATAGTCAGTAATTAAACATCCCTTTTCGCCGGGTTCGCATGGGTCAGACGGCTGTCATTGCCACCTCAGATAGAGGTCTCGACCTGAATAGCCTCGGTTTTGAGGTGCCAGGGTGGCTGCGTGCTCTGCTTTCCGGTGCCGAGGATCCCGGCGATGGGTTGCGGCCCTACACGGCTGAAGAAGCCGATCTGCTGCGCCGTGCCTTTGAGTTTTCTTACTGTTTGCATCAGGGCCAAAAACGCAAATCGGGGGATCCCTACATTGCCCATCCGGTAGCCGTGGCCACTCTCCTGCGGGAGCTGGGGGGAGATGCGGTGACGGTGGCAGCGGGCCTTTTGCACGATGTTATTGAGGATACAGAAGTTACCCCAGAAGCCCTGGAAGCTGAATTCGGCTCTGAAGTTCGCCTACTGGTAGAAGGAGTTACCAAACTCTCTAAGTTCAATTTCTCCAGCAAAACCGAGCAGCAAGCGGAAAATTTCCGCCGCATGTTTGTGGCCATGGCCAAAGATATTCGAGTCATCGTGGTCAAGCTGGCGGATCGCTTACACAACATGCGCACGCTGCAGTATCTCTCCCCCAGTAAGCAACGGCAAATTGCAGCCGAAACCATGGAAATTTTCGCCCCTTTGGCCAACCGGCTGGGGATCTGGCATTTCAAATGGGAACTGGAAGACTTGGCTTTTAAGTATCTGGACTACGAGGCTTACCGGAAGATTCAGGAATTGGTCAACGCCAAGCGCGCCGAGCGAGAGGCCGAGATCCAAGCTTTTATCGAAGAGCTGCGGCAGAACCTTCTTCAAGCGGGACTGGAACGCTTTGAGATCAGCGGACGGCCCAAACATTTGTACAGCATCTATCGCAAGATGCAGCAGCAGCACAAAGAATTTCACGAGATTTACGATCTCTCGGCAGTGCGGGTGATCGTGCATACCAACAGCGAGTGCTATCGGGTGCTGGCAGTCGTTCACAACTGCTTTCGCCCCATCCCCGGGCGTTTCAAAGACTACATTGGCTTGCCCAAGGCCAATCGTTACCAATCTTTGCATACGGCGGTGATTGGCCCGCAGGGAAGACCGGTGGAGGTGCAGATCCGCACCGAAGAGATGCACCGCGTGGCTGAGTACGGGATCGCCGCCCACTGGAAGTACAAGGAGGCCGGCAGCACCACTGTCAAGCCCGACGAGGAGCGCTTCACCTGGCTGCGACAGCTGTTGGAGTGGCAAAACGACCTCAAAGACGACAAAGAGTATCTGGACACCCTTCGCGAGAACCTGTTTGAGAGCGAGGTTTACGTCTTTACGCCCAAGGGGGACTTGCTGGCCCTGCCCCAGGGATCCTGTCCGGTGGACTTCGCCTATCGCATCCACTCCGAAGTTGGGGATCACTGTGCAGGAGCGCGGGTAAACAACAAGATCGTGCCCCTGGATACCCGCCTGCGCAACGGCGACATTGTGCAGATCATCACGCACAAAAATGCCCATCCCAGCCTGGACTGGATCAATTTCGTTGCCACCAGCTCTGCCCGCAATCGCATTCGCCAATGGTTTAAGCGCTCCAATCGCGAGCAAAACATCGCGCGGGGCCGGCATTTGCTGGAGCGGGAGCTGGGCAAAACGGGCTTTGATGCCCTGCTCAAATCAGAGCGGATGCAGAAGGTAGCCGAAAAGCTCAACTACGCCAGTGTAGAGGATTTGTTAGCCGCTCTGGGTTATGGTGAGACAACCCCCACGCTGGTGATCCATCGGCTGCAGGAGGTCAGCAGGCCGGCAGTATCTGCTCCCACAGAGGAGGAATCGCTTGAGGGATCCAAGCTGTTGTTGCCACGGGCTTCTGCGGCTCCCAGTTCTATCAAATCCCAATCTCCCATTCTGGGGGTGGAGGGTCTGAAACACCAGTTGGCCAAGTGTTGTAATCCGCTGCCGGGGGATCCGATCTTGGGCGTGGTCACCCGCTTTAAGGGGATCAGCATCCATCACCGGGATTGCCCAAGGGTGGCCCAGGTTTCGGGGGAACGGCTGGTGCCGGTACGATGGAACGAAGAGCAACTGCGGCAGAGCGCCCAGATCTACCCGGTAGAACTGCATCTGGAGGTTATCGACCGCGTCGGGGTGCTGCGGGACATCCTTTCCCGCCTATCGGATCAAGGCATTAATGTTCGCAATGCTAAGGTACAAACTTTTGCCAACCGCACCGCCCTGATCGATCTCTGTATCGATGTACGTGATAAGAAACAGCTCACCCAGGTTCAAAGTCAACTGCGCCAGCTTTCTGACGTGATCGTGCTGCGCTCCCGCCATCACCAAAACGGATCCCGTTGACCTACGCCTGGCCCTTCGCGGGTACGGACTCTAGACCGCATCCCTATTGCGACTCGCTCCTGCAGCAGCCCAATTTTGGGTCAGGCGCTGTCCCATCCTCATCCTGACCTCCTTTGCCGCTTCTGGTGCGCAGAGCGCTTTCCCGCTCCTCTGGGGTCTTGCCAAGAATCCCGTGTCAGCTCACAGGTGGCCAGGCAAGGCCGACAAGCCCAGAGCAATATCCCAGGCTTTCTTCGACAGCCTGTGGAAAACCTGTGGAAATCCAGCGAAGCCCGCCCCAGCTCCGGTGGAATCCCCAGCCATATCTAGGGGGAAGGATTCACTACCTTAGGGGATCTCACACTGACTGTGTGTTAATTTTTATGAATTTGTCAGGAAATCACAACATTAGCCTGTGGAAAACCTGTGGAAAAACCTGAAAAATTTGTGGAAAACCTGTGGAAAAACCCCCCAAGTTATTAACAGGTATAAATACTCTGTGGAAAAGTGGCCAAGTTATCCACAGTTTTTCCACAGGTGGGGAATAAGCTCAAAAGCTCATGGCGCAAGGTGTTGACGATCACTTTCCACAGTTTCCACAGCCCCTACTACTACTAGATCAAAAAATTAAATTAGGCAGGGATCGAAATTTCAGATCTGTCCTACGCGCGAGGCAAATTTTCCAAAACTCGACCGCAAGGGGAGGGATCCAACCGGGGCAGTCGGTGTAGGATCTGCGTGTGCAGCCCTCAAGTGCCCCCCATGGTGCAAGCTCAACGTCCTGTGGATCGAGAACTCGAGGCCGAGTCATTTGCGGCAGTGTTGCGCAGCAGCAAGACTGCAGCTCCTCAGCGTGGGGAGGGATACCTTGACGGGGCCGTGGACTCGTCTCCGGAGGGTTTCAGCTTCACCTGCGAGCAAGCCGATCTCAGCCACCACCTCACTTCCGTTGGACGGGCTGTGGCCAGCCGCCCCGCCCTGCCCGTTTTGGCCAATGTGTTGGTGGAGGCCGACGCGGAAACTCAGCGGGTTGCTTTGACCGCCTTTGACTTGAACTTGTGCATTCGCAGCGAGTTCGAGGCTCAGGTCAAGGGATCCGGTCGCACCACCCTGCCTGCAAAGCTGCTCAGCGACATCGTCAGCCGCCTGCCCAGCGGCCCGATGACTCTGGCGCTCCGCGCCACCAACGCGAACGGCCAGGCTCAAGATGACGCCCCCGTGCTCCTCACGTCGGCAGCCGGCCAGTATCAAGTGCGCAGCCTGTCGGCTGAAGAGTACCCCACCCTACCGGAAATACTGCTCCGCACCGCCGACGCAGATGGCGATTTTGTGGGGGAGGAAAGCCCAACAGCTCAGGCCCTGGAGCTGCCCATCGAGAGCCTGTTGCAAGGGATCGGCCAAACCCTTTTTGCGGCCTCTGGAGATGAGACCAAGCAGGTGCTCACAGGGGTGCATGTCAAGCTCTTGGCGGGGGATCCCCCTTGCCTGGAGTTTGCAGCCACCGATGGGCACCGTCTGGCGATGGTGCAGGTGGAGGCCGAAGGGATCCCGGTTGCTTCGGCCCATGAGGAAATAGGGTTGGATTTCACCATTCCCGCTCGCACTTTGCGAGAGGTGGAGCGCATCCTCGGCACCCAGACTGCGGCCTCTACGGTGGAATTGCGGTTTGACCGATCCCAGGTGCAGTTTGTGCTGCCTCCTCGCGCCAGCAAAACGCAGTGCCAACAGCGGATCACCAGCCGCCTTTTGGAGGGCCAATATCCCGACTACAACCGCCTGATTCCCAGGCAATTTGAGCGGCAGATAACCCTGGAGCGTCGGCCTTTGATTGAGTCGCTGGAACGGGTGGGAGTACTTGCTGCCCAAAGAAACGACATCGTCAAGTTCAATCTTTCTGCCGCAACCCAAACCCTGCGCATCAGCACCGAGGCGCCCGATGTGGGCAGTGGCGAGGAATCGTTGCCAGTGCAGATGTCTGGTCCTGACCTGGAGCTGGCCTTCAATGTGCGTTACCTGCTGGATGCCCTCAGGGTGTTTCATACGCAGCAGGTGAGCCTGGAGCTAAACGGCGCCACGCAGCCGGCCATCTGGAAGCCCCTTGGGGCAATGCGGCTCTGTTATTTGGTTATGCCGGTGCAGCTACGGGCTACCTAGTCTTAGGAGAGCTCCACCCAGCTCTAGTCCAAAACTCTCAAGATCATCTCAGTACAAATCTACAGTTGTTTGTACAAATCTACAGTTGTTTGCATTGCCCCCTCTCCCAGAGGGAAAGGAGCCAGGGATGGTCGCGGAAGCGGCGCCGAGCGTTCAGGGAGCATGCCTCTAACCCCCAAAACCCTGAACTTTGCTGAATTTACTGAGCTTTAGGCGGTTTGGCAAAAGTCATTG
>NZ_JANSIA010000026.1:0-30551 GCF_047461835.1 Synechococcus sp. R60.1
TTTGCTTCTTTCCCAATGTTAACTCTCTCTTCTGTCTGTAAAAAAGCCAATATCTTCTGCCATTTGTTTTCATCTAAAAAAACCAACTTCATCCTCTTTCCTCTATAAATTATTCCCTCTATCCTAACATAAGATCAACACGACCTAGATTGAGACACTCCTCAAGCATTCCGTGCAGCTTCTGCGACCACTCCCAGCCCCTCTTCCTTTGGGAGAGGGGAGTTAGGAACCAATACACAAATGTTTCATTCCTGTCTAAAATGACTATAAAACGACCGTAGAATGTCAGGTGGACCAGATCTTGCGGATGGGCAAGGTGAAGCCCGGCAGCACGTCCTCTCCCGATAAGGTTTCCGGATCTTCGACCAATTCCGGCGCTTGCCCTTGTCGGTAGATCATCACCCGCTTGGCCTTGGGATCCAGCAGCCACCCCAGCCGGCAGCCGTTGTCCATGTATTCTTGCATCTTGGCCTGAGTTTGGATCCAAGAATCGGTGGGCGAGAGGATCTCCACCACAAAATCGGGGCACAGGGGCAAAAATCCTTGACGGACTGAGGGATCCAAAGCTTCCCACTTTTCAATCGGGATCCAGGCCAAATCAGGGGAGCGGTCGCTGCCTGAAGGCAAGGAAAATCCGGTGGAAGAATCAAAGCTTTTCCCTCGGCCCGATTGCCGATTCCAAACATAAACTTCCCCGGCAATTTCAAAGTTAAGATTGCCCGTTTCCCCACCGGTTGGAGACATGATGACCAATTCTCCTTGGGCAGTACGCTCCAGCTTCAGCTCAGGATTGGCGGCACAAAGCCGGATAAAATCTGCTCGGCTGAGGGTTATCAGGGGAGATAGATTCAGAGTCAGAGCAGCCATGGTAGTGTGACTCCGCCTGTTTTTGGCCTATCGCTCAACATTTTTACTGCAGCTGTTTCCAAGGTTGGGAGAGTTCTGCAATTGCGTGGGATCCCTGTCATGCAAGAGATCCATCAGAGTTGGCTGGGTTAAGGGTGTGGAAAAAAGCTGTATCAGGGATCGTAAATCCGTGAAAGCTACTCATATCAAGCCGACCAGATCTTGCGAATGGGCAAGGTGAAGCCCAGCAGCACGTCCTCTCCGGATAGGGTTTCCGGATCTTCGACCAATTCCGGCGCTTGCCCTTGTCGGTAGATCATCACCCGCTTGGCCTTGGGATCCAGCAGCCACCCCAGCCGGCAGCCGTTGTCCATGTATTCTTGCATCTTGGCCTGAGTTTGGATCCAAGAATCGGTGGGCGAGAGGATCTCCACCACAAAATCGGGGCACAGGGGCAAAAATCCTTGACGGACTGAGGGATCCAAAGCTTCCCACTTTTCAATCGGGATCCAGGCCAAATCAGGGGAGCGGTCGCTGCCTGAAGGCAAGGAAAATCCGGTGGAAGAATCAAAGCTTTTCCCTCGGCCCGATTGCCGATTCCAAAGGGTTAAGTCTGTGGTGATTTCGGCATTCCAGTGGCCGGTTTCCCCGCCGGTTGGAGACATGATAACCAATTCTCCTTGAGCGGTACGCTCCAGCTTCAGGTCAGGATTGGCGGCACAAAGCCGAATAAAATCTGCTCGGCTCAGGGTTGTCAGGGGGGATAGATTCAGAGTCAGAGCAACCATGGCAGGCGTTTGGACACTCCTAAACCATTCTTAGAATGAGTCTAATGGGACCTCAGGATTTGCCCTCTGCTCTTAACCAAGCCACATCTTAACTGGGGTGAGGGGCGGGTTTGGTCAGGCCGATCACCTGAGTGTATGCACCGCGGGCCTGGGTTACACCAATGGTGTGCTCAGCTTTTTCGATCATGGGGCGGCGTAAACTGACCACCAAAAACTGCGCCTGACGAGATTGCTGCCAGATCATATTGGCCAATTTTTCCACATTGGCCCCGTCCAAAAACATATCTACTTCATCAAAGGCGTAAAAGCTGGAAGGGCGGAATCGCTGCAGAGCAAAAATAAAGCTGAGGGCTGTCAAGGATTTTTCTCCTCCCGACATGGCGCTGAGACGGCGCACCGGCTTACCTTTGGGGTGGGCCACCAAGGTTAGACCGCCTGCAAAGGGATCCTCTGGGTTTTCCAATTCCAAATGGCTATCCCCATCGGAAAGTTGGGCAAAGATGGTTTGAAAATGGCCGTTGACGGCATGAAAGGCATCCAAGAAGGCTTGCCGACGCAGGGTGGAAAAGTTCTCGATGCGCAGCAACAACTCGGTGCGCTCTTGGTGCAGGGTTTCCAGTTTGGCGCTGAGATCCCGCAGGCGAGCTTGGGTCTGTTCGTATTCGGCAATGGCCAGCATGTTTACCGGCTCCAGGGATCGCAATTGCTCTTCGATTTTGCGTTTTTGCCGCTGCAGCTCGTCTAAGGTCAGGGTGGCGGGCAAGTCGGGCAGCGGATCCGGCAGCTCTTGGGCCACCGCTTGCAGTTGGGTTTGCAGTTGGGCCAGCAGGGCCTCTTTTTCCTGTTGTTGGGTGAGGGCGTTGTAGCGTTCCCACTCCAGGCGTTGGATTTGCTGTTGTTGAGCCCGCAATTGGAATTCTTGCCGATCCCGCTCTTGGCGCAGGTGGGAAAGTCGGGCCTCGATCTGGCTTATCTGTTGCCGTTGCTCGGCAAGGTGTTGCTGGATTTGGCCAAGGGTGGCTTGGGCTTGGACGATCTGCTCCTGCAGATGGGCTTGGCGCTGTTCGCTCTCTTGCAGGCGCTCCTGGTGGTGCTGGATTTGGGCCTGTTTCAGGTGTTGTTGGCCGGAGTTCTCCTGCTGTTGCCGCTCCAGTTGGGCCAGTTGCTGCTGCAGCTCTGCCAAGCGACTTTCCTGCTGCTGCACCGCCTGCTGCAGTTGCTGCCAATGCTGGTTCACCGGGGATCCCTCCAGTTGGCTGAGCTTGAGGGCGAGATCGGCTAGGCGCTGTTGCAAGGGATCCCAGCGCAGTTGAATCTGCTGGAGCCGCTGCTGGATCTGGTGGCTTTCGCTTTGCCTTTGCGCCAGGGATCCCTGCAGGTGTTGCAGGCGGGCCTGTTGCTTTTGGCAATCGGCTTGGTGACGCTCCAGATATTGCTGGGCTTGCAGGGCGTCTTGGCGAGCCAGGAGCAGGGCTTGGGCCAGTTGTTTTTCGCGGGCTTGGGCTGCTTGTAGGCGCAGGGTGAGGGCGGCCAGCAGTTCCTCCAGCTCGGCCAAGCGGGAGCGCAAGGCGGCCTCCTCGGAAGGTTCGCCGGCAGAAAAGTGGATCCCAGCTCGCTGGGGGGCGCTGCCGCCGGTCATGGCGCCCGAAGTTTCCAACAGCTCCCCTTCCAGGGTGACCATACGGTGCTTGCCGATGTGGGGCTGGGCCAGCTCTAGGCTTTGGAAAACCAGGGTGGAGCCGAACACAAAGCCGAAAACATCCCGGTAGCGCTCTTCAAAACGCACCAAACGAATGGCGTAGTCGATCAGGCCGTCCAATTTCAGGGGGCTGGGTGGGCGGGTGGGCTGGAGCTTGTTCAAGGGCAAAAAGGTGGCGCGTCCGGCTTTTTCCCGCTTCAAAAAGTTGACGGCGCTCACGGCCACGGTGTCATCCTCCACCACCACAAAGTGCAGCCGGTTCCCTGCCGCGATCTCCAGCGCCAGTTGATACTGGGGATCCACCTGCCCCAACTGGGCCACCAACCCCAAAACCCCCGGCAGACGGGCACTCAGGATGGCTTGGGTCGCCCGGGATCCCTGGGATTCTTGCAACACTTGGCGGCGGGTTTCCCATTTGTCCAGTTGCCGCTGCTTGGCGTGCAGCTCGGCGGCCAGGCGCTCGTGGGTGGCGCGATCCAGCTCCAGGCCGGCCTGCAGTTGCGCCAGCTCTTGGGCCAAAGTTTGAACCTGAGCTTCCGACTGTCGGCAAGTGTGTTCCAGCTCGGCGGTGAGGGCCAGGTGGGATCCCAGCCACGCCTCGATCTGGGCAATCTCCGCCTGGATCTCTTGGCTTTGCCGTTCCAGTTGCCGTTGTCGCTCTTGCAGGCGAATTTGCTCCTGTTGGAGAGGCTCCTGTTCAGCGCGGAGTTCCTCAATGTGGCGGGTGAGGTAGCGCTGCTGTTTCACCCAGGCATCAGCGGATTGGGCTAGGGCGCGCAGTTGTTCGCGGCTCTGTTCCAGGCTGGTTTGGGCTTTCTGAACCTGGGCCTGCAGGGATCCCTGGGCTTGGGCCAGTTGCTCTTGTTGGCTGTGCAGGTGTTCCAGCTCCGCCTGCAGATGCTGCTGTTGGGCTTGGCACTCCTGATGTAGGCGCTGCGCTTGCTGGATCTCCTCCTGCCAGGCTGCGATCTGTCGGCTGACCTGTTGCCGCTGTGCTTCGGCGGCGGCGATTTGGGCTTGCAGGTGCAGGTATTCCTCCTCTCCAAGAGCATGGATGCGGCTTTGCAACTCGGCCAGGGCGGCTTCGGCCTGTTGCAAATGATCGTTCAAGGTCTGCACCTGAGCAGTGGCCTGCTCCTGAGCCTCCAGAAGCTGCTGAATGGCCGCCTGGGTTTCTTCCACTTGGACTTGCAAATGCCGCCAAAGCAACACCTGTTGCTGCTGCCCCAGCGTTTGCAGCTGCAGCCGCAGTTGCTGATGGTGTTGAGCCTTTTCGCTCTCTCTGAGCAGCCGTTCTCCCTGGGCTTGCCATTCCTGTTCGATGAGCCGAAAACGCTCAATTTGTTCCCGCACCGCCTCCAGCTTGCTGTTGGCCTGGGCGATCTTGCGGTCGAAGGTGGCCACCCCCGCCAATTCGTCGATGATCTGCCGCCGTTCCTTGGGGTGCATGGAAATGATGCTGGTGACATCCCCCTGTAAAACGACGTTGTAGCCGTTGGGGTAGATGTGCATCGCCTCCAGTTGTTCGTGCAGCTCGCTCAGGGTACAGGGCACATCGTTGATGTAGAAAGTGCTGGTGTAGGGGAGAGAATCCGTCCCGCTATCGCGAGTGGGATCCTCAGCCTTTCCGGGCTTGACCCGCAGCCGGCGACTGACTTTCCATTCCCTAGGCTGACCATCTTCTCCCGGCCCCAGCTCAAAGGTGACGGAAACATGGGTTTCCACCTGCCGATTGCCGTTGAGGCTGCCGGAATGCACCAGATCCAAAAGCCTCTCTGCCCGCATCCCTCGCGAGGACGATAACCCCAGCGCAAACAGGATCCCATCCAGGATGTTGGACTTGCCGGAGCCATTGGGGCCGGAAATGACCGTAAAGCCCGGCAGCAGGGGCAACGAGGTGGTGCTGCCAAACGACTTAAATCGGGTCAGCTCAATCCGCTTGATGTACATCACACCCCACATCTAGCGTGGCCACCAGCATATGATGGCAACAGGCTAGCATGGGTAGCAAAAACCTGTGCAGCCTAGGTCTCTAGGACAGCCTGGGATCCGCATCTGTGCTGACGAGCAGGTCGGCCTTTTGGAGAAGACGATGCACCTCCGCCCTCAGCTCCGGCCAGCGGTAGGTCAGTAAGTTTGCCTTGGAGATAAACAGCAGCCGGTATCCGGGTTTCAGGTTTGGGCACAGAGGGCGCAAGATTTCTCGCAACTGGCGTCGCAGCCGATTCCGTTTTACGGCAGATTTGCTCACCTTTCTGCCGATCACCAGCCCCACTTGGCTAGGGATCCCTTCGCACCCTGCGGGCATCGGCTGAAACAGCAGGGTCAAGCCTGCACCGGAACGACGTTGGCCCCCCTGGTAGAGCGCCTGAAAAGCTCGTCGATCCCGCAATCGATGAGGAGCCGGCAACATTGGGCACCGAGGAGAGTCTGCCCCAGAAGTCAGCGAGTTTTGGGCTGCAACGCTCCAAAAAACCAAGACAAATCAAATCTCTGACCAAAGGGCTTAGGAAACCGCCAGGCGATAACGCCCCTTGGCCCGCCGTCGCCGCAAGACCTGCCGCCCGGTTGCCGTTCGCATTCTGGCCCGAAACCCAGAAACCCGAATGCGTCTGCGATTGGTGCCACGAAGGGTACGCTGAGTCATGGTGAGAAGCCAACTTATGAATCCAAGATCATTTGCCAGAGCTGACCAGACCGAAATTAGCCCGCTTGAAACTGATCGCAGACGCTTAATCTTAGCAGACTCAATGGAAAATTGCTAGATTGGCCACCCCGCGCCGAGCAGTTAAATTGGGAATCCCGAAGCTCCTGTCGAGGAAGCCGCCGCTGTTTCCTCTGGGCTTCTGCTGTGTCGCTCTGAGTGTGTGGTGTGGATATTTCCCTGGATCAGCTCTGGGATGAAGCCCTGTGTCATCTGCAGGTGCAGCTCAGCCGCCCAACCTTTGAGGCTTGGATCAAAACGGCGCGGGCTGAATCGTTGGTGGACAACCGCCTCACCATCTGTACCCCCAGCGAATGGGCACGGGGCTGGCTGCAAAAGCACTACGCTTCCACCATCACCGAGGTGGTGCAGCGGGTAGCCGGGATCCCTTTGCAGGTGGAGTTTTCCGTTTCCCCCCACGCTTCTGTCGAGGCAGAACCCCCTTCAAGGGCGATTTCCCCAACATCGGGCAGAGCCGGCAGCTTACCTGCCTCCACCACCCTAGGACTGGAAGTCGGCGGCAGCCTGCCGATGCGGGCGCCGGATCTCAACCCCAAGTATTCCTTCTCACGGTTTGTGGTTGGCCCCAACAACCGCATGGCTCACGCTGCAGCTCTGGCTGTGGCCGACAAGCCTGGGCGCGCCTACAACCCCCTGTTTCTCTGCGGCGGGGTAGGGCTGGGCAAAACCCACCTGATGCAGGCCATTGGCCACTACCAGCTAGAGGCAAATCCACAGGCCAAAGTCTTTTACGTGTCCACCGAACGGTTTACCAACGATTTAATCGATGCCATCCGGCGAGACAGCATGCAGTCTTTCCGGGAGCACTATCGAGATGTAGATATTTTATTGGTGGATGACGTTCAATTTATCGAAGGCAAAGAGTACACCCAAGAGGAGTTTTTTCACACCTTTAACACCCTGCACGAGTCCGGCAAGCAGATTGTGCTGGCCGCCGACCGTTCCCCCCATTTGATCCCTCGTCTGCAGGAACGTCTCTGTTCTCGGTTTTCGATGGGCCTGATTGCCGAAATTCAATCGCCGGATATCGAAACCCGCATGGCCATTCTCAAGAAGAAAGCCGAGTACGAGGGAATGAACTTGCCCGCAGAGGTGATCGAGTACATTGCCACCACCTACACCAGCAACATCCGCGAGCTGGAAGGCGCCCTGATCCGCGCCGTCGCCTATGTTTCCATTTCCGGCTTGCCGATGAGCGTGGAGACGATTCAGCCCATCCTCAATCCCCCCAGCGAGCCGAAAGAGATCACCGCCGACATGATTACCGATGTGGTCTGTGAAGAATTCGGCATCGACCGAGACAGTTTACTGGGATCCTCCCGCAAGCGTGACATCAGCCAAGCACGGCAAATTGCCATGTTTTTGATGCGCCACTACACCAACCTCAGCTTGCCCAAAATTGGCGATTACTTTGGGGGAAAAGATCACACCACCGTTCTCTATAGCTGTGAGAAAGTCAGTCAGCTACAGCGGGAAAGTCTGCAGTTTGAACGGCAACTGCAAAAATTGGTCGAGCGCTTGCGGGTGGTTGCCAACAGCCGTAGCAGCTAGGCTTTCTGTTGTCGTTGAGCCGTCTTTGAGGTGTTGTTGCCGCCCTTTGGCTCTGCCCGTCTGCGTGGAGAATCCCTCGGAAAGCGGCTACAGTAGGGACGCGATGCATGGGGTTGCAGGTGGTGAGACAGTCTGGCAAAGGGCTTCGCCTGGGTATGCTGCTCCTCTGGGCTGGACTGGTGCCTGAGCGGCCAGTTTGGGCCAATTCCACGCAAGCCAGCATTCAGGATCCGGCGCCAGCCACGCTCTCAGCCGCTTTGGATTTGGGCTTGGATGACCGAATTTTAGAAGACAGCCCCGTGTTGCGCCGCTGGCTGCAAAACCCGCCCAATCTCCTGGAAGAAATCCGCAACACGCCCGTCTTGCCCACCCGCTT
This sequence comes from Synechococcus sp. R60.1, assembly GCF_047461835.1. Taxonomy (NCBI): domain Bacteria; kingdom Bacillati; phylum Cyanobacteriota; class Cyanophyceae; order Synechococcales; family Synechococcaceae; genus Synechococcus; species Synechococcus sp. R60.1. The sequence continues at coordinate 7,986 of NZ_JANSIA010000026.1, forward strand.
GCAGGCCGGCTTTGAGTCCTCTTCGCACTGGCGAATCAGCCTACAAGACTTGCGTCTGGGAGATCGCCTCACCCTCAGCGGTGACTATCGCCAATCTTCCGAACATCCCGAAGTGCGCCAGTACGGGTCGGAAATGCGTTACTTTCTGGCCCCCATGGGATCCCGTTTTAATCTGGCGCCACAACTGGGGTATCGGGCTTTGGAACAAAAGAACCGCAGCCTCAGCGGAGTTAGCTATGGGGCTTTTGCCGTTTTGGCCTTGGCTCCCGGAGCTGCAGATTTGACCGGCAGCTACAGTTGGGTTGCCCCCCAGGAGCCGGAAGAAGGACAGGCCACCCTGGCGGAGCTCACTGCTGCCTACGCCATTAGCCCTTCCTTTCGTCTTTCTGCTCGCTATAGCCTGCGCAACTCGACCCTGGATCGGGAGTTTAGCTTTGGCGTTGGGCTGGAGTGGATCCCCTAGCCTGCGCTCTCGCCCTCACTCCCAGGCCCTCTCCCGGTGGAAGAGGAGGGCTGGGGATCGACGCGACTTGGATTTGGGTGATGGCTCCGCTCTGGACTCAATGAATGGCCACCTCAACCCAGCCCAGATCAGAGGCGCACTGCCCGCACAAAGGCCACCCAACCCAAGCTGAGATAACGCTCCAACTGCAGCCCCACCTGTTGAAGGTGCTCGCGCAACTGGGTTTCCGAGAAAAAATGAAGGCCGGTGGCTTCCAGCCATTGCTGCACCATCTGCCCCCATCCCTGTACCTGCTGGCTGTGCATCGAGACAAAGGCCCCTCCCGGTTTCAAGACGCGGGCAATTTCCCGCAAACAGGGATCCAAAGGCAATTCGTTCAAGGTGGCCCCGCTGATCACCGCCCCAAAAGTTCCAGAGGCGAGGGGAAGCTGTTCAGCCCGAGCCCGCATCAGGCTGTAGTGCTGCCAGTGGGGCTGCGCTTGTTGAGCGGCTTCCGCCAATACCCCTGCCGCATTGTCCAGGCCGATCACCGTCCGTTGTGGATCCTTGGCCAAGAGCAAGCGGCTCCAGTACCCCCCGGCAGTGCCCAAATCCAAGATGGGATCCCCCTCCCCTACCAACTCGGCCAGCAGTTGACTCTCCCGCTCGCTGCCAAAGCTCTCTCCCGTCAGCAGCGACAGGGCCCAGGGCCGCCAGAGGCGATCGTAGCCCCAGGCAAACCCAGGCAGATGGGCAATGGCTTGGGCTGGCGTGAGATGCAAGTCCGATGAGCTGCCGATAAAATCCACGGCCCCAGAAGCGGTGATGGGGTAAATTTGGCCACAACTGGGACAATAAACCCGATCCGCCACGGATCCCTGTTCCCGCCCTGGTGCTTGGGTCAGCCCTTCCCGACCGCAGCTCAGGCAGCGATAAAGGTGAACCGGCAAAGCAGAGAGCGAAGAGAGCATGCGACAGCCCAACGCAACCCAAAACTCGCGAGGAAAAGGGGGCAGCTGCCGGGATCCAGCCCCAACAACCCCCCCAGTTGTCTATCTGGCAATGGAGATGGGATCCCTTAGACCAGCTTTGGACTCCGTCCCGCTTCCGCAAGTGGACTGGGCAGGCCGACCTTCTCCGGGATGGGCACATACTCCGAGACAATCGCCCGGAATTCGTCGCCATCCAGGGTTTCCCGTTCCACCAAGGTATCGGCCAATCGATCCAGCAGAGGGCGGTGCTCCAGCAAAATCTGCTTGGCTTTCTGGTAACAGCTCTCCAGGATCTGCCGCACCTGGCGGTCGATCTTGGCGGCCACATCCTCCGAGTACTCGACGCGGTTCATCCAGCCGCCGCCCAAGAATACCTCGTTGTTGGGGGGATCCAGCATCAAGGGCCCCAGCTCAGACATGCCAAAGCGGGTCACCATCTGCCGCACCAGATTCGTGTTCTGCTGCAGGTCGTTGCTGGCTCCGGTGGTCACTTCGGAGTAGCCGAAGACGATCTCTTCGGCCGCCCGACCGCCAAAGCCCACCACCACCCGATCCAGCAGCCAAGCGCGGCTGTACATGCCGGAGTCGATCTGCTCCTCGTTGGGCAGTTGCTGGGCAAAGCCACCTGCGCCGCCGGAACGGGGGATGATGGTCACCTTGTTCAAGGGATCCGCGTGGGGCAAAAGTGTCATCAACAGGGCATGGCCACACTCGTGGTAGGCGATCAGGCGCTTGCTCTTGCCGTCCAACAGCGGGGGCTTGGTCAGGCCGATGGTGATGCGGTCAATGGCGTCGTCAATGTCTTGGTTGGTGATGGCCATGCGCTGACGGCGGGCCGCCAAAATGGCCGCTTCATTGAGCAGGTTGGCCAGATCCGCGCCGGCAAAGCCGGGGGTACGGCGGGCAATCGCCTCTAGGCTGACCTCTTCCGCCAGCTTCTTGTTGCGGGCATGCACCCGCAAGATCTCGTAGCGCCCCTTAAAGCTAGGCCGATCCACCGTAACCTGGCGGTCGAAGCGCCCCGGACGCAAGAGAGCGGCATCCAACACATCAGGGCGGTTGGTGGCGGCAATCACGATAATGCCGGTGTTGCCCTCAAAGCCGTCCATCTCGGTGAGCAACTGGTTCAGGGTTTGCTCGCGTTCGTCGTTGCCCCCGCCAATGCCGGCCCCCCGCTGCCGGCCCACCGCGTCAATCTCGTCGATGAAGACGATGCAGGGCGCATTCTCCTTGGCCTTCTTGAAGAGATCCCGTACGCGAGAGGCACCCACCCCGACAAACATTTCCACAAACTCAGAGCCGGACAGGCTAAAGAAAGGCACTCCTGCCTCGCCGGCAATGGCCTTGGCCAGAAGGGTTTTGCCCGTCCCCGGCGGCCCCACCAACAACACACCCTTGGGGATCTTGGCCCCAACAGCGGTGAAGCGCTCCGGTTTCTTCAAGAAGGTAACCACCTCTTGCAATTCTTCTTTGGCTTCTTCAATCCCGGCCACATCGTCGAACTTAACGCCGGTTTTGGCTTCCATCTGAAAGCGGGCCCGCGATTTGCCGAAGTTCATTGCCTGCCCAGGGCCGCCCGCTCCAGCACCGGCACGCCGCAGGAAAAAGAACAACCCTCCCAACAACAACAGCGGGATCACCAGGTTGCCCAGAAGCGCCCAAAAGGCGCTGCCATTGCGGGTAGGTACCACTGCCACTTCGATCCCCTGCTCGGTGAGGCGGTCCACCAGTTGCGGTACGGTGTTGGGCAGCAGGTTCACTCGGTAGCGGGTGGAATGCTGGGTCTGGGGATCCACAGCCGTAACTTCAGCTACCAGATTGTTGTCCGTGAGGCGCACATCCGTAACCCGCCCCTCCTCGACGTAGCGCAAAAAGCGATCGTAGGTGAGGGCCGAGGCCAAAGCTGCATGGGCGGGTGCAGGCTGCAGCACCAGGCCGGATCCCTGCCAGAGACAAAAGCCCAGCAGGAGGGCGATCAGCCAGCGCTGGGGAGATAGAGGCTTGTTCATAGGGAAGAGAACGCTCGGTTATTAAAAGTCCTTTAACAAACTTAACCTGTCCCTCCTGGAAGGCACAACCCTACCCCCGCAAGGATGAGCTCCTGAGGGATCCCTGCCCCATCCGATGCCCGCCACAAGCCTGCAGTTAGGCCGAGCCGGGGGATCCCAGACCATCCAGCCCATAGACGCGCCGCCACATAGAGTCGGCCAGAGAGGCCGGCAGCAGCCGCATCAGCCCCAACGCCACCTTACCCCCCGTGAAAGCGGTGTAGCGGTCGGAAGGGTGAGGATCGGTCATCGCCCTCAGGATCGGCTCCACCACCTTCTCCACCGGCCAGGCCATTTTGTTAAACGAGCTGGCCAGCTCGGCAGTCTTGTCCAAGATCGCTTTGTAGGGGCCATTGGGGTTGACAACAGCGGCAAAGGTTTCTTCCGCCACGCGGCCAAACTCGGTGGCTACCGGCCCCGGCTCGATCAAGATGACCTTGATGCCGAAGGGGGCCACCTCCACCCGCAACGCATCGCTGAGGGCCTCCACAGCAAACTTGGTGGCGTTGTAAACGCCGCTGAAAGGCATCGACATCTGGCCGGCCACCGAGCTGAGGTTGAGGATGCGGCCACTGCCTCGTTCCCGCATTTGGGGCAAGAGGGCACGGGTGAGGGCGTGCAAGCCAAATACATTCACCTCAAACTGGCGCCGCATGGCCGCCACATCCACCTCTTCCACCGGCCCCATCTGGCCATAGCCGGCGTTGTTCACCAGGATATCCACCCGGCCAAAATGATCCAGAGCCTTTTGGGCCAGCGCCTCCACCTGGGCCGTATCGGCCATGTCGGTGGGCACCACCAGCGCCTCCGCCCCCCGACTTTCCACCAAGTCCTTGACGTTTCGCAGCAGCCCCTCCCGACGGGCCGCCAGCACCAAGCGAGCCCCGCGTTTGGCCGCCTCCAGAGCGACGGCTTCCCCAATTCCAGCAGAGGCGCCGGTAATCAGCACCACCTGATTGGCAAGTGAAGGCATGGTTTCTTTGATCCAAACTCTCCACCATCCTAGAAGAACGACCGGGATCCCTGGAGAGGGGCAGCTCCGTCTTCCGAACTTCTGGATTCGGCATCCGCTATCATGGCTACATTGGGTAAACCCAGAAAACAGCCGGGACAAAGCCCGATAGACAGGTCTCTGCTTGGGCTGAAGTCCTATGGTGCTTTGATTTAAAGTAGAGAGTTGTGTATAGGGTGCAGCGACTGTGAAGTACTTCTGCAGGCGAGTTGGCCGAGGTCGATCTCTCTCCCCGGAAGAGCGTTGGGTTGTTACTGAGGTTCGATTGGCTCAATTGCTCAGGGCAGCGGAAGCCAACTTGCGGGCCAATTCTGAGTTGCGCCAACAGCAGCAGGAGCAGCAAAAGCAACTGGAAGCCGAGCGCCGCCACAGCGAAGCCCTAAGAGACTCGACCGCCGATTTGCGCACCAGCGTGATGGAGCTGCGGGAAGGACAGGCCCTTTGGCAGAGCCATGTGGAAGAGCTGCGCTCTTGTCTGCGGGAGCTGCTCAAGGAACAAAGCGAACTGGTGCAGATTGTTGCCCAGCAGCAGCACATCCTGAAGGATTGTCAGGAAGTCATCCGCGCCATGCTGGAGCAAATGCGAGATGACCACCGAGACTTCCGCTCTGCCATCAGCATTTTGCTGGAGGAGCTGCACCAAACCGTGCGCTGTTTGGTTCTCAAGGCAGGTGGCACCCTACCCAAGCCCGTTCGCCATCCCGAAGTGCCGGAGACGGATCCCGGCTCCCCGCCGACCGATTCGGCCTCGCCTGGGGAAGGCTCTCCGTCCTAGGGATCTTCTGCTCCCCCAAGAGCTATCCCACATCGCCTTCCGGCAGCCACTGCGGCCAGAACAGGCGCAACTCCCTGACCCGCTCCCCTTTGACCAGGAGGGATCCGCCCCCGGAGCGGCTTTGCAGCGGGATCTCGGCAGGAGAGAAGGAGTACACCTGTTCAGACTCCGTGATCACATCCAGTTGCAGATGGGAATGCCTCTCCAGCTCGGGGGGGAGACCCACCAAGCCCACCAGCACATCCCCTCGGTCGGAGAAGTGAAAGGCCGGCGCGCCCACTTGACCCCGCTCCAAGATGGGGATCTCCTCCAGAGACAAGCGCTTCAGATAGCCCGACCGGCTGGCCAGAACCAGGATCCCTTGCGGGGGCACCAGCGCCATACCTGCAATCTGTTCGGTGCGCCCCAGGCGCAGGGCCGGCGATCCCATAGCCGCTCGACCCATCAAAGGGATCCCTTCGGCAGCCAGCCGCAGCACCCGTCCTCCTGAAGTCGCCAGAGCAACGCTGTAGCCTTGGCAGCCGGGATCCCAAAGGGCTGCCCAGCCCAGCTCATCTCCCTCTTTTAGCTTGAGGACGGTGGATCCCCGTTGGGTAAGGCCCATCAACTCTGCCAGGGCCAGCCGCTTGATCCGCCCCTGCCGGCTGAGCACCACCAAACTTGCCTTGCCCGGATCCGGAGCCAACGTGAAGGTGGCAACCATCGGCTCAGGGTTGGGAAGAAGGGTGAGCAGGGGTACCCCCCGTGAAGACCCAGTGCTGAGGGGGATCCCTGCGATGGGCACGGTAAAAGCCTTGCCGCCAGCGGTGAGCACCAAGATTTCCTGCTCCAGCGTGACGCATTCCAGGCCGACCAGCACATCTTCCCCCAGTTCCCGTTGCGCCGGGTTGCTGCGGGAGCGACGGCTAGGCAGAGGCAGGCGGCGCACATAGCCCTTGCGGGTGAATTGCAGCAAGAAGTGGGTCTCTTCCGTCTCTTCGCCGCTGGGGATTTGGGCCACTTCCGCTTCCAGCTCCGAGGCCGAGAGGATCTGGGTGCGCCGGGGATCCCCGAAGGTCTTTTTCAGGTGTCGCAGCTCTTTTTTCAAATAATTCAAGAGCTTGCGGCGGTCGCTGAGTAGCCCCTGCAGTTCTTCGATGCGGGTCTGCAACTGGGCGTGTTCCTGGTGCAGCCGTTCCCGCTCCAATCCCGTCAGGCGACGCAGAGGCATGGCCAAAATCGTCTCTGCCTGCTGGGGGGTACAGCCCAGGCGAGTTTGCAATTGGGCTTTGGCCGTGGTGCCATCGGGCGCTTGCCGCAGCAGCTCGATCACCCCCTCCAGATCCGCCAGCGCCAGCAACATTCCTGCCACCTCTTCCGCCTTGCGCTGCACCTGCTGCAACTCGGCACGGAACATCCGGTTGAGGGTGGCCTCGCGAAATTGCAAAAAGTGCTGCAGGATCTCTTTGAGGCTCAGCTGCCGCGGTTCCCCGTTCACCAAAGCCAGCAGGATGGCTCCAAAGTTGCTTTGCAAAGGGGTGAGCTTATACAACTGCTGCAAAACCGCCTGTGGGTTGGCCTCTCGCTTCAGCTCCACCACCACGCGAATGCCGCTGCGATCCGACTCATCGCGCAGATCGGCGATGCCGCTGATGCGGTCTTGGTTGGCCAGCTCGGCCACTTTTTCGATCCAGGCGGCTTTGTTCACCTGATAGGGAAACTCGCTGATGACTAGAGCAGGCCGCCGGTGGCGTCCTTTGCCCGGCTGGATCTCCTCAAATCGGGCTACCCCCCGCAGGGTGATGGAACCGCGCCCGGTGAGGTAGGCTTCGCGGATCCCTTGGGTGTCTAAGATTTGGCCGCCGGTGGGAAAATCCGGCCCCGGGATCCACCGCAACAGTTCCTCAGGGCTGAGGTCGGGATGGTCGATCAAAGCCAACAGGCCATCCACCACTTCCCCCAGGTTGTGGGGTGGGATATTGGTGGCCATGCCCACAGCAATGCCGGCAGAGCCGTTGAGCAGCAAAATGGGCAAGCGGGCCGGAAGAACGGTGGGCTCCGCCTGGGATCCGTCGAAATTGGGCATGAAATCGACGATCTCTTCCGATACCTGCTCCAGAAGCGCTGTGTGGCTCAGCTCCGCCAGCCGGCACTCCGTGTAGCGCATAGCCGCCGGCGGGTCATCATCCACAGAGCCGAAGTTGCCGTGCCCCGCCACCAGGGGATAGCGGCTGGAAAAGTCTTGCACCATGCGCACCAGCGCGTCATAAACTGCCTGATCCCCGTGGGGGTGATATTTCCCCAGCACATCCCCCACCACCCGTGCGCATTTGCGGTAGGGGCGATCCGGCGTCAGGCCCAGCTCGTGCATGGCGTAGAGGATGCGGCGGTGTACCGGCTTGAGGCCATCCCGCACATCCGGCAAGGCCCGCCCCACGATCACGCTCATGGCGTATTCCAGGTAGGAGCGCTGCATCTCCCCCTGCAAATCGGTTACAATCACCCGACCCAGACGGGATCCCCCACCCGAGCCAAATCCCAGTCCGTCGAGAGTCAGTTGCTGAGTCATGGCACAAAGGAGCGGAACGCTTTCCAGGTTACTCTAGCCGCTTCTGCGGGCCCCGCGAGAGGGATCCCATCTCATCCCATCTCACATCCCATCTCAATAGAGATAGAGAAGAAGCGAAGAAGTTGAGAGCAGACCGAACCCCGCAACTCCCGCCTCGTGCTATGACTTGAAGCGGCAGCACCCACCGCAACACCACTATGGCCGATACCCCGATCCGTTTTGGCACCGACGGCTGGCGAGCCGTGATTGCCGATGGCTTTACTTTCCAAAACTTGGCCCTTGCAGCCCAGGCCAGCGCCCAAGTGTTGGCCCGCACCTACCCCGGCGAAGGGATCCTGGTCGGCTACGACAACCGCTTTCTTTCGGAACGCTTTGCCGCCCACGTTGCTGAGGTGGTGGCCCGCCTGGGGATCCCGGTCTATCTCTCCACCTGTGTGGCCCCAACGCCGGCCTTTAGCTGGGGTGCCAAGGAGCGGGGCTGCCACGGCGCTTTGGTGATCACCGCCAGCCACAACCCCCCCCACTATTCCGGCCTCAAGGTCAAGGGGGGATTCGGTGGATCCGTGCCGCCGGAAGTCACTGCCGCCATCGAGCAGGATATGCGCCACCTGCAACCTCTTGGATCCCACAAGGCCCCCATTCACGCCTGGGATCCCTGGCCTGGCTACCTGGCCCAGCTCAGCCGCTTTGTGGATCTGGAAAAGCTCAAGGGATCCCCGGCCAAGATTTGGGTGGATGTCATGTTTGGCTCTGGCGCTGGCGGCCTCAAGCGCCTCTTGGGGGAGAAGGTCATTGAGTTGCAGGCGCATCGGGATCCCTTGTTTGGGGGATTTCCCCCCGAGCCCTTGCCCCAAAACCTGCAGGCTTCTGCTCAGATCATCGCGGCGGATCCCGCCCCCTTGAAAATGGGTTTGGTCTTTGATGGGGATGCCGACCGCATTGCGGCTCTCGATGGGCAAGGCCATTTCCTCAGCCCCCAGATCCTGATCCCCATCTTGATCGACCACCTGGCCGGGCGACGCGGCTTGCGGGGCGAGATTGTCAAAACCATCAGCGGCTCCGAGCTGTTTGTTAAAGTTGCACAGCACTATGGCCTACCGGTTACGGAAATGCCGGTGGGCTTTAAGTACATCGCCGAGCGCATGATGAGCACAGAGGTGCTCTTGGGCGGAGAAGAATCGGGCGGCATCGGCTACCTAGGCCACATTCCCGAGCGGGATGCCCTGCTTTCGGCCCTGTATCTCATCGAAGCGGTCGCGGAAACCGGCCAAGATCTCAGCGCCCTTTACCGAGCTTTGCAGGAACGGGAAGGGTTCACCTCTGTTTACCTGCGCCGCGATCTCCACCTCGCCGATCAAAATCAACAAACCCAGCTCTTCCAGCGGCTGCAAAAGGATCCCCCGGCTGAGATTTTGGGGCAGCAGGTGATCAAACATTTTGATCGCGATGGCCACAAATTCGTCCTCGCCGATGGAAGCTGGGTGATGATTCGCGGCAGCGGCACCGAGCCTCTGCTGAGGTTGTACTCAGAAGCGAAAGACCTAGAAGCAGTGAACGCCCTCCTGGATTGGGCAGCCGCCTTGATCGGCCAGGTTGATTGAGGTTGATGCGGATCCCTTGCAGGGCAAGGATCCCACTTGTTCACAAAATCTTGCAAAGTCGGACAAAGTACGGCTTCTTTGGCAAAGCTGGATCGCTTGACTCAAAATTCAGCCGGAATCCTTCAGCTAGCACAAGATCCCACAGATTTTGAATTCCCCGGAAAAGTTCGACTACCCTGTTCAGACATCGGCCAATCAATAGCCAGGATTTTGCAGGGGGCTCAGTTGAAAATCACAGATGCTGGATTGGGATTGGATTGAACTGGTGGCGCCCCACTGCTAAAGAGAGTAACTGGAGGGTTGTCGTACTGCACTGGTGGTGCAGGCAGGGGCGGAACTTGCCTGACCGATACAGAAACTACGCAGGAGGCGCCTGCAGCCAAGCTCCCGCCCATGAGAGAAATCGCGGTCCCACCGGCAGGTGCCGTAAGCATACCATCGCAAGTATTTAAGGTAACAACGGGTGTCGTGATCTGTAAACCCCCTGGCAAGGCATCTATGAAACTGAGCCCTGAGAGAGGAACAGGCGCGTTGTTAGTGATCGTGAAGACAACAGCCACGGTGCTGCCGTTTGGGGCCAAGCTAGGACTAAACTGCTTATTGAACGTTGGAGGAGGAACCGAGATCACTGAGAGATTGGTAGGGGCACTCTGAACCGCAGGAGCTTGGTTGCTGGTAAGAGTTACGGCAGGGTTAGTGTAGGTACCCACGCTTGCAGCAACAACTTGAACAGTAAAGGCACAAGTTGAGTTGGGGCTTAGCTGCCCTCCTGAGAGGGAAATAAAACTGGTATTCGGAGCTGCTGTGTGTGTGCCTCCACAAGTGTTGTTGAGATTGTTAGGGTTAGCAACAGTTAACCCTCCGGGCAGAACCTCCGAAAAGCTAAGGCCAGTCAGTTGGATGCCAGAGTTGTTGGTGATTGTGAAGCTTAGGGTTACGGGAACACCCACTGAGGTTGTGGAAGGACTGAAGCTCTTGGCGAACGCTGGAGTAGCCAAGGGGCCTGGGGGCAGGCCAACGATGCTGGGAGAGGGATTGGGAGTGGGCAGGGGCGGGATCGTCGGCGCCGACACAGGAGGGGGCACAAGAGGGCTGGGTTGACCTGGGGGAACAGAGCCAATCGGAGGAGTGGATGGCAGCCCTACCCCCGTTCCTCCAGGTTCTGTATTCGGGTTTTGCACAGGGATGATTGGCCCTGGCAGCGAGCTGATTGGATTCCCCTCTTTAGTTTGTTGACAAGCTGTTAACAAGCCCAAACACAGGCAAGCCAAAACCCCAGCTACTTTTCCCGTTTTCATTCCCTCATCCTCCTGCCATTCAACTCTCTCGTGGCACAAACCCAAACAGCCTTACTCAGCTCCAGCTTAGGTGGCTTGGGCGCGCGCTTCCAGCCTCAGAGCCTGACCAAATGAATCTCGGATGACCACGATCACCAAAACTCTTTCCCCCGCAGCAACATTGGCATTGTAAGCAGCCAGGCTAGCCGGGAAGGTGAAGCCGTTGGTGAGGGTGATCCCGTTGATTCGGTCGTCGTAGCTGTTGCCTCTGCCTATCAGCGTATTTCTAAACTGCTCAATTGCCGTCGGCAAAAAGATACCGGTAATATCTGTGCCGCGACTGATGTTAAAAAACTGAACCTCTACGCTCCTGATCACTCCTGGAGCAAATAAGCCGCGCAAGGTGATAGTTACAAAGGCGGATCCCACTGGCGGAATGCCAGAAAGCAGCAAAAGATTAAACTCCCCAGCTGGCAACAGACTAGGCGGATCCGGAAGGTCGGGTTGAACCGGCGGTGGGGTGATGGGGGCAAAGTCCGGCCCTGGGCGGAAGGTGATAGGCGTGAGATTGGGGGCAATCGTGGGGGCAACGGCCACAGGAGGAGGCGTGGCACCGCTAGAAGCCAGTAGAGGCGGCACCCCGCTGGTGGTCTCGCTACTGCAGCCGGTAATTAGCGCAACCGAAGCACAGGTTGCCCAAAGAGAGAGGCCGCCACGGCCAAGGGCTGAGCCAAAACGTCGTCTCATCGAAAAATCTCCACTCACTCACACCACATCAAATGTCTTAGGCAGCGTCCAGCGGGGATCCACCGAGCTTGCTCAAGTCTTATGCATCTGCACAATTTCAAGGGGGATGCCTGCTGTTAGTTCTACTGCATCCTAGAGCGTTGTCAAGCGAGCGGCAGAGCAAATGCAAGAAATTGTTCTGGAAACGGCCCATCCCCTAGATATGGGGTATCATAGCCTCGAGCAGGGGCGGCCAGCTTACCTGTAGCGTTAGGGGTTGGGTGCCTTCTCCCCATTTTGTGTGTGGATTTGCCCAGATTTAAGGTGTGTGAGGAAGTGCCGTATGAACTTCAAAGGTCGCTCGTTGGCGGTTTTGTGTGGAGTCTTGCTGCTAGGCGGCTGCGGAGAAGTTAATGAGTCTCCGACCTTGCCTGGGCCCGTCCAGGTAGATCCGGCTGCCTTTGTCTCGGCCCAAGAGTATCGCTTTACCCCCGGCTCGGTGCTGGAGACCACCAGCCTCCGCTTGGACTATGTCAATCCGAGGTTTGGGGGCGGTGTTTCTATTCCTGTTCGATCAACAGCAACTCGGGGGAGTGGAGAAGCTCGACTCGAGGGTATAGAAGCCTTGATTGCACCCACGAACGATAATCGCCTCGCCATCCAGATTGCAGAGCGAGTTCCTCCCCTTGAGATTGTTGCTTTTGCTCCGAATGACGCAAGGTTAAGCACTCGTGTGGATCTCTCGACATCGAATGGTCTTGCATTGGTTGCTAGCGGAGTAGGCGACCGCCGCCTTAGGGTTAATACAGTATTCTCGGGTGAGATAGGGATCACGCAGCTAAGAGAAAGGGTCTCAGCTACGCAGACAAGATTACAACCTGACGGAACCCTACAAGTAACTGAGCTTACAGAAGAAGTAGAGGAGTTTACCAGAATAGGTAGAATAACTCTTCAAGTTAAGAGGATTCTGGTCAGCAGATCTGGAAACCAAGTAGTTCTTGAGGGTCAGGCTTTCCTAACTTCAAGAGTTCCGGGCGTTCTCAATGAAGTAACAGGGCAGTTTTTCGGTTCCTCAGATCTTCGGCAAAGTAATGTCGATGTGATTTTGCAGCAAGGATCCTTCTCCGCCAGCTTTGTGGTGCGGCAGCGGGGGGTTGCGGGCGATGGCACTCCTGAGGATGCCTTGGCCCTGTTTGCACGCCTGAACTTCCGTCCCAACCAGGCGGAGATTGTCTATCGTCCTGCCCAGGTGGGTACCCAGTCAGTGCTGTTTGCTCCAGATCCGACTCGACCGAACATCTTGCCCAATCAGTTGGTTCGCATCCGACGCCTACTGAACGGTCGGGTTCAGGCGGAGTTTGACCCAGCCAACGTCAGCACAGTCCTCAACTTTGTCCAGGTCAGCCCGCCACCGCGGCCTTTTCCTACCCCAATTCCTCAGTTACCTGTCCCTACTCCTGGACCGGGTGCTCCAACAGCCTTTGATTACTTTTTCTCATTACGAACTGAAAGGGAAGAAGGCGAGGATACTCCAGTTGTTTTGCAGGGCATCGTGCCTGCAACGGGGGGTTTCCTCTTCCGCACCTTGGCCGGAGCACAGTTATCAGGGCCGTTTAACCGGCTTGATATTGGTGGGGGAACACAAAGAGGAAATCTGAACCTTGTCTTCGATTCAACGACCTCTGCTGAGCGCATTTCCGGCCAGTGGTTTTTGGAACAGCAATTCCCTACTAACACTCTTACTCCAGACCCAACTGGAACTATCTTAATCATCCGTGGGTTTTTTGAGGGAACTGAGGTGCGGCTGTAACCCAGGCAAACCGTCTGATCCCAGAGCAGGGATCCGCTCTGGCTTGGCCTTTTCGTCGGTCAGAGCTTGGGCAGATCGCTGAGCACCACCTGTGCGCAGTTGTGGCCAGGGATCCCGGTCACTCCGCCTCCTGGGTGCGCCCCTGAGCCGCAGAGGTAAAGGCCGGGAATGGGGGAGCGATAGTCGGCCAGGCCGGAGATGGGCCGCAGGTTGTAGCTTTGATCCGGCGTCATTTCCCCGTGAAAAATGCTGCCCCCCACAAGGCCGAAGCGGGCCTCCAGATCCACGGGCGACAACATCTGCCGTGCGATCACGGCGTTTTTAATGTTGGGGGCAAATTGGGCAATTTTGTCGATTACCAGATCGGCAAATTCTTCCCGCAGGCCATCGTTCCAGTCTCGCCCTTTGGGTTGGTAAGGCACAAACTGACAGAAACAGGAGAGGATGTGCTTGCCTGGGGGAGCCATTGTCGGGTCGGTGGGGGATTGGCTGTAGATCTCGATAAACGGATCCCGGGAAGGGATCCCGTATTTGCAATCATCCCAAGCCCGCTCCAGATAGGCCACCGAGGGAGCAATGTCTACCGTGGCGGAACTGACCACTTCTGGGGGCACTTCAGCAGGGGCCGCCGTGTAGCGGGGCAGTTCCTCCAGGGCCAAGTTGAGCTTGTACACCGGGCCTGAGGTGCGGTAGTGCCGTTCTAGCCGGTCACGCAAGTCTGGGGGCAAAGAGGAGCAGAGTCGCAAAAAGGTGATTTGGGGATGGGCATTGGAGAGAACCGCCCGCGCCCGCACGGTTTCCCCCGATTCGAGGATAACCCCAGCGGCCTGCCCACTCTCCATCAAGATCTCCGCCACTGGAGCAGACGTGCGGATCTCCACCCCTAAGTCCAGAGCTGCCTTGGCCATCGCTTGGGTAATGGATCCCATCCCACCGCGCACATAGCCCCAGACCCCACGCGAGCCAATGGCCCGACCTACCGCATGGACTAGCCAGATGTAGGGCGTACCCGGAGTCATCGGCCCGGCAGAGGTGCCGATCAAAGATTGGGGAGCCATCGCCGCCTTGACCTGCTCCGACTCGAAGAACTCATCCAGGAGATCAGTGGTCGAGAGGAGCATGATGCGGCGGAAATCGTCTTCATAGCCAGCAGCTGCAAAGCGATCCGCCAGTTGCCCCAGTGAAATCGGCGGCTGCATTAAGGTTGGCTCCACCACCTCGTTCACCCGATCCCAAAACTCCTCCCAGCGGTCGTAGGCTTCCGCATCTTTGCGGGAAAACTTGGCAATTTCCGCTTTGCTCTTGGCGCGGTTATCGGCATACAGGAAGAGGTGCTGCCCATCCGGGAAGGGCATGAAATAGGAAGGTTGCTTGGCATAGACCTCAAAGCCATAGTCCGGCAGGCGCAGATCGCGGATGATCTCCGGTCGCAGCAAACTACAGGAATAGGAAGCCACCGACACGCGAAAGCCCGGGTGAATTTCTTCTGTAATGGCAGCACCACCAACGGTGTGATAGCGCTCCAGCACTAGCACTTTTTGCCCCGCTTTGGCCAAATAGCAAGCGCTCACCAGCCCGTTGTGCCCGGCCCCAATCACCACCGCGTCGTAGCTCATCAACAATCCTTCTGCAAACGCTTCTCCACCCACAATACTCCTGCCAGCCAAGACTCGATCTGCCGGCAAGGGATCCCTGCCTTAACCGATGGAAAAAACCTGATCCAGACTCAACTCTCCAGCCAGGATCCCAGGGATCCCAACTTTCTCCTCGGGGGTGTAAGCCTCTCTTTTCTGGTAAACTCCCGACCCTGTTGGCAAGCTGTAAGCCTCTAGGCAGTTCTCTTGCAAGTTCAAGATCCAGTAGTTGGGGATCCCGGCTTTGGCGTAGAGTCCGAGTTTGACTTCCCGATCATAGGTAAGGGAAGAATCAGCCACTTCGATGATGAGATAGATGTCTTCGGGCTGAGGATGCCGAGAGCGGTACTCATCCTGCTGAAAGCGCACAATGGCAAAGTCGGGCTCCGGCTCGTGATTGGGGGGCAGTTGCACCGGATCCTGGGTGCGCACAATAGCTTGCTCCTGCACAAGGCCCACCAACAGTCGGTACAGGCGGCTACAGTAGGCGGCGTGCCTCTCCCCTTTCGTCATCTTTTGAACCAGGAGCCCGTCAATCAGCTCCAACTGATTGGGCTCTTCAATCTGTCCAGACTCAATCAGCCGATGAAACTCCTCAAAGGTATATCGCCTGATATAGGGATCCAATCGGGCGGCTAGAGTCATCGACCAAACTCATCAGACCCTAAACTTCATATCACCACTCTACCAACTCACAAAAAAGGGATCCCTGGACCAGCCGAGGGATCCCTATTCAGCAGGTTATGGGCTTGCTACCCCGACTGAGAGGCTGTCGAGGCGATAACAAAGGCCGCGTAGGTCAGCACGTAACCCACCGTGAAGTGAGCCAGACCCACCAGACGACCTTGGACAATCGACATGGCCACCGGCTTGTCTTTCCAGCGGATCAGCTTGGCCAAGGGAGTGCGCTCATGCGCCCACACCAAGGTCTCGATCAGCTCTTGCCAGTAGCCGCGCCAGGAGATCAAGAACATGAACCCGGTTGCCCACACCAGGTGGCCGAACAGGAACATCCAGGCCCAGACCGCCAGGTTATTCATCCCGTAGGGGTTGTAGCCGTTGATCAACTGGGCGGAGTTGGCCCAGAGGTAATCCCGCAGCCAGCCCATCAGGTAAGTGGAGTTCTCGTTGAACTGGGCAGTGTTGCCGCTCCAAACCCCAAGCTGCTTCCAGTGCCAGTAGAAGGTAACCCAGCCGATGGTGTTCAGCATCCAGAACATGGCCAGGTAGAAGGCATCCCAGGCGGAGATGTCGCAGGTGCCGCCTCGACCCGGGCCGTCGCAGGGGAAGCTGTAGCCAAAGTCCTTCTTGTCCGGCATCAGCTTAGAGCCGCGGGCATCCAACGCCCCCTTGACCAAGATCAAGGTGGTGGTGTGCAAGCCCAGCGCAATGGCGTGGTGCACCAGGAAGTCACCTGGGCCAATGGGCAGGAACAGGGATCCATTGGGATCGTTGATGGCCTGCAGCCAGCCCGGCAGCCACACGTTGCCGTAGTTGGGCCAAGCGGTAGAAGCAAGGCTGTCGGGGTTGGACAACAACACATCCATGCCGTAGATCATCTTGCCGTGAGAGGCCTGGATGAACTGGGCGAACACCGGCTCGATCAGGATCTGCTTCTCCGGCGTGCCAAAGGCCTGCATGACGTCGTTGTGGACGTACAGCCCCAGGGTGTGGAAGCCCAGGAACAGCGATACCCAGCTGAGGTGGGAGATAATCGCTTCCTTGTGATCCAGCACCCGCGCCAGCACGTTGTTCTTGTTGGCCTCAGGATCGTAGTCCCGCACCAGGAAGATGGCCCCGTGGGCAAACGCCCCCACCATCAAGAAGCCAGCAATGTACTGGTGATGGGTGTAGAGAGCCGCCTCCGTGGTGTGATCCATGGACATGAACACGTAGGGGTTGAGGGCGTACATGTGCTGCGCCACCAGCGAGGTCACCACCCCCAGACAGGCCAGGGCCAGAGCCAACTGGAAGTGCAGGGAGTTGTTGACCGTGTCGTAGAGACCTTTGTGGCCTTCTCCCAGCAGGCCTCCGAAGGGAGTGCCCTTGGGGGGGTTGTGGGCGCCAAGGATCTCCCGGATGCTGTGGCCAATGCCCCAGTTGGTGCGGTACATGTGGCCGGCCACGATGAAGATCACCGCGATGGCCAGGTGGTGGTGGGCCATGTCCGTCAGCCACAGGGACTGGGTGTTGGGGTTAAAGCCACCCAAGAAGGTGAGGATGGCCGTGCCCGCCCCTTCTGCCGTGCCCCAGACATGGTTGGCCGTGTCCGGGTTCTGGGCATACACCCCCCAGTTGAGGGTAAAGAAGGGCTTCAGACCTGCCGGGTGGGGCAGAGTGGTAAGGAAGTTGTCCCAGCCTACGTGCTGCCCGCGGGACTCGGGGATGGCGACGTGTACCAGGTGACCAGTCCAAGCCAGGGAACTGACCCCAAACAAGCCGGCCAGGTGGTGGTTGAGACGGGCTTCAGCGTTCTTGAACCAGCTCAGGCTAGGCCGGAAGCGGGGCTGCAGGTGCAGCCAGCCGGCAAACAGAAACACCGCCGCCAACAACAACAGGCCAATGGCACCGGCGTAGAGATCGCCGTTGGTGCGCAGGCCAATGGTGTTGAACCAGTAGTACAGGCCAGAGTAGGCCGCGTTGACGGGGCCGCCGCCCCCCGGTTGGGTAAAGGCTTCCACCGCTGCCTTGCCAAAGTGGGGATCCCAGATGGCGTGGGCGATGGGGGTGACACCCGTGGGGTTGGCTACCCATTGCTCATAGTTGCCTTGCCAGGCAATGTGGAAGACGTTGCCGGAGGCCCACAGGAAGATGATTGCCAGATGGCCAAAGTGGGTGGCGAACAGCTTTTGGTAAAGCCGCTCCTCCGTCATGCCATCGTGGGTCTCGAAGTCGTGGGCGGTGGCAATGCCATACCACAGCCGACGCGTGGTGGGATCGCTGGCCAGGTCTTGGCTGAATTGGGGAAAACGAGTTGCAGTTGTCATGATTCTCTCTTCCTCCTTGCCTTAGCCGAGTGCGCCGAACCGTGCCAGGAAGAACGCCCAGGTGGTGACGATCCCTCCCAACAGGTAGTGGGCCACACCGACCGCCCGACCCTGAATGATGCTCAGAGCGCGGGGTTGAATGGCCGGAGCGACTTTTAGCTTGTTGTGGGCCCAAACGATGGACTCAATCAGCTCCTGCCAGTAGCCGCGACCGCTGAACAGGAACATCAGGCTGAAGGCCCAGACAAAGTGAGCGCCCAAGAAGAGCAGCCCATAAGCCGACAGAGCCGAGCCGTAGGAGTTGATCACCTGCACCGATTGCGCCCACAGGAAGTCCCGCAACCAGCCGTTGATGTTAATGGCGCTGGTGGCAAAGTTGCCGCCGGTGATGTGCTCAATCGTGCCATCGGCGTTGACGGTGCCCCAGATGTCGCTCTGCATCTTCCAGCTGAAGTGGAAGATCACGATGGAGATGCAGTTGTACATCCAGAACAGCCCCAGGAACACGTGATCCCAGCCGGAGACCTGGCAGGTGCCGCCGCGGCCCGGGCCATCGCAGGGGAAGCGGAAGCCCAATTTGCCTTTGTCCGGGATCAACCGGGAAGAGCGGGCAAACAACACCCCCTTGAGCAGGATCAGCACCGTAATGTGGATGGTCATGGCGTGGATGTGGTGCACCATGAAGTCCGCCGTGCCCAGCACCATGGGCATCATGGACACCTTGCCACCCACAGCCACCACGTCGCCACCAAAGATGGGGCTAACCGAGGCGCCCACATAGGGAGCGGTGCTGGCAATGGCCGAAGTGTGCAGCGACTGGATCCACTGGGCAAAGATGGGCTGCAGTTGGATGCCGGTGTCCGAGAACATGTCCTGCGGACGACCCAGGGCCTGCATCGTGTCGTTGTGGACGTAGAAGCCAAAGGCGTGGAAGCCCAAGAACAGACACACCCAGTTGAGGTGGCTGATGATGGCGTCGCGGTGGCGCAATACCCGATCCAACACGTTGTTGCGGTTCACCGCCGGGTCGTAGTCCCGCACCATGTAAATGGCCCCGTGGGCAGCACCCCCCACCACGAAGAAGCCGCCTATCCACATGTGGTGGGTAAACAGGGAGATCTGGGTGGCGTAGTCGATGCCCATGTAGGGGTAGGGGTTCATGGCGTACATGTGCTGGGCCACGATGATGCTCAGGGATCCCACCATGGCCAAGTTGATGGCCAGTTGGGCATGCCAGGAGGTGGTGAGCACTTCGTAGAGGCCCTTGTGGCCTTCGCCGGTGAAGGGGCCCTTGTGGGCTTCCAGGATCTCTTTAATGGAGTGGCCGATGCCCCAGTTGGTGCGATACATGTGGCCGGCCACGATAAAGAGCACGGCAATGGCCAAGTGGTGGTGGGCTTGGTCGGTTAGCCAGAGGGCGCCGTTCTGCGGATCCAGGCCACCCTTGAAGGTGAGGAACTCCGCGTATTTGCCCCAATCCAAGGTAAAGAAGGGCACCACCCCGCTGAAGATGCCCCAATCCACGCTGGGGAACATCTCCTTCATCAAGGCGGGCTTGAGGATGAACTCGTGGGGCAAAGGCACCTGGTCAGCCGGCACGCCCGCATCCAACATCTTGTTGATGGGAATGGCCACGTGGATTTGGTGGCCAGCCCAGGCCAAAGAACCCAGCCCCAGCAGGCCCGCTAGGTGGTGGTTGAGCATCGATTCCACATTTTGGAACCACTCCAGCTTGGGAGCCCGCTTGTGGTAGTGGAACCAGCCGGCAAACAGGCACAACCCGGCCATCACCAAGCCACCGATGGCGGTGCAGAGGAGTTGAAACTCATTGGTGATGCCGGCAGCTCGCCAGAGGTGAAATAGACCAGAAGTAATGCGGATCCCTTCGAAGCCGCCGCCCACATCCCCATTCAGGATCTCTTGGCCGAAGATGGGCCAGACCACTTGGGCGCTGGGCTTGACGTTGATCGGATCCGCCAGCCAAGCGGAATAGTTGGAGAACTGAGCTCCGTGGTAGTACATGCCGCTCAGCCAGACGAAAACCACTGCCAAGTGGCCGAAGTGAGCGGAAAAGATCTTACGAGAGACGTCTTCTAAGTCGCTGGTGTGACTGTCGAAGTCATGAGCAAGAGCATGGAGGTTCCAGATCCAGGTCGTGGTCTTGGGGCCACGGGATAGGCTGCGGTCGAAGTGCCCCGGCTTGGCCCATTTCTCAAATGAGGTGGGAACCGGATCCACATCAACCGACACCTT
Source organism: Synechococcus sp. R60.1 (assembly GCF_047461835.1). Lineage (NCBI taxonomy): Bacteria > Bacillati > Cyanobacteriota > Cyanophyceae > Synechococcales > Synechococcaceae > Synechococcus > Synechococcus sp. R60.1. The sequence goes on from NZ_JANSIA010000026.1 coordinate 28,091, forward strand.
GACCTTCGGCTCTCGCTCCTTTGGCGTAGTTGTCATCAAGAACTCCTCTCTTGCGACAAGGAACGAAGCATCCCTACCCCTTGGCAGAAGATTCCCCCAGGGCAGGACTTACCTGGCATTATAGGTCAGGGTTTGTGAGCCCTCAGTTGCTTCACAATAATTAAACGAGGGATCCCTTGTCCCATCGAGGCTGGAGTCGATTGGCAATTGTTCTTTCGATCATAGATGTAAATATATGTAACGAATTTTCAGCCAACCCAATCCGTTCTCAGGAAGGGTTGGAACTGAACAATAGACAGCAAGGGATCCCCTGGGTGGGGATGTGTGGTAAAACCCTGGCAGCCCTTTTGCAGATACCACCCTATGACCCTAGAGATTCCCCGTCGCCAATACGTCAGCAACTACGGCCCCACCGTAGGGGATCGGGTGCGCCTGGCGGATACCGAACTGATCATCGAGGTGGAGGAGGATTTCACCACCTACGGCGAGGAGATTAAGTTTGGGGGCGGCAAAACCATCCGCGATGGCATGGGGCAATCGCCGACGGCCACCCGCGCCAACGGGGCCTTGGATCTGGTGATCACCAACGCCCTGATCCTGGACTGGTGGGGCATCGTCAAGGCGGATGTGGGCATTCGCGATGGCTACATTGTCGGCATTGGCAAAGCCGGCAACCCCAACATCCAAGCGGGGGTGACGCCGGGCATGGTGGTTGGCCCCAGCACTGAGGTGATTGCCGGGGAAAACCTGATCCTGACAGCGGGCGGGATCGATGCCCATGTGCATTTCATCTGTCCGCAGCTGTGCGAGTTTGCCATCGCCTCGGGAGTGACCACCCTTTTGGGGGGCGGAACTGGGCCGGCCACAGGCAGCAACGCCACCACCTGCACCCCTGGAGCTTGGAACTTGGGCAAGATGTTGCAGGCGGCGGAGGGGTTCCCCGTCAATTTGGGCTTCTTTGGCAAGGGAAACGCGGCTTTTCCCGCAGCTTTGCGGGAACAGGTGGAAGCGGGGGCCTGCGGCCTCAAGATCCATGAAGATTGGGGATCCACGCCGGCGGTGATCGACAGCTGTTTGCAAGTCTCGGATGAGTACGACATCCAAACCCTCATCCACACCGATACTTTAAATGAATCGGCTTTTGTGGAAGATACCATCGCTGCCATCAATGGCCGCACCATTCACACCTTCCACACCGAAGGGGCCGGGGGTGGGCATGCCCCCGACATCATCCGCATTGCCTCTGAGCCCAACGTGCTGCCCAGCTCCACCAATCCCACCCGCCCCTTTACCCGCAACACCATCGAAGAGCATCTGGACATGCTGATGGTGTGTCACCACCTGAGCAAGAATGTGCCGGAGGATATTGCTTTTGCCGAAAGCCGCATTCGCCCCCAAACCATCGCCGCCGAAGACATCTTGCATGACATGGGGGTGTTCAGCATCATCTCTTCCGACTCGCAGGCTATGGGCCGGGTGGGGGAGGTAATCATCCGCACTTGGCAGACGGCTCACAAGATGAAGGTGCAGCGGGGGCCTCTGCCGCAGGACAGCAGCCGCAACGACAACTTCCGGGCCAAGCGTTACGTAGCCAAGTACACCATCTGCCCTGCCATCGCCCAGGGCCTCAGCCACGTCATCGGGTCGGTGGAGGTGGGAAAACTGGCGGATCTGTGTCTGTGGAAGCCGGCCTTTTTCGGGGTTAAGCCGGAAATCGTCCTGAAGGGGGGCCTGATTGCCTACGCCCAAATGGGGGATCCCAATGCTTCCATTCCAACCCCGCAGCCGGTGTACCCTCGCCCCATGTTCGGCAGCTTTGGCCGCGCCTTGACCGAGACCAGCCTCCTCTTTGTCTCCCAGGCTGCCCTAGACCTGGGGATCCCGGAGAAATTGGGGATCCAGCGCCGGGCCGTAGCGGTCAAAAACTGCCGCGAGATCGGCAAAGCGGATTTGAAACTTAACACCGCCACTCCCCGCATTGAGGTGAACCCAGAGACCTATGAAGTGCGGGCCGATGGAGAGCTGCTCACCTGCGAGCCGGCAGAGGTGCTGCCCATGGCACAACGGTACTTTCTGTTCTAATTTGGGTGTTCTAATTTGGGAGAGCTTGAGAGCTGATACATTTACGCTGAACACTGCTGAGCATTATCGCTCAACGGTGCAGCGATAGCATCCTGCCCACTGCTGAACAGGATGGCGGTATCCCGCAAAGCCCTGAGCATAACACCCAAGGCGCCTTGCCAATCTCGTGGTAGCCTATGGTTGCACTTTGGGCATCTAAACACCTTTGCGCCACCCAACTTGGTGTGGATGTGCCCGCACTTGGTACAGGTTTTGCTGGTGTACGCTTCCGATACTTCCACGACGACCACGTTTTTCTTTTGGGCTTGAAACTTCAGGAACTGCTTGAACCGATAGTGCGCCCAGGTGAGCATCGCCCTTGCCGTCTTGCTACCAAACT
>NZ_JANSIA010000027.1:0-29609 GCF_047461835.1 Synechococcus sp. R60.1
GGACAGCAGTTGAACCGAATCCGAGACCACTACTCCAAGCTGAGGGCGGCACTCCAACGCAAAGCCAGTAAGGGCACCCGCAGTTCGCGGCGCAGATGCCGTCAACTGTTGCAACGGCTGTCTGGCAAGGAAAGACGCTTTCAGGCGTGGGTCAATCATCGAATCTCCAAAGCTATTGTCTCTAGGGCAAAGGCGACAAACAGCGCTCTTGCTCTGGAAGACTTGACAGGGATTCGGGAAAGGGTCAATCAACAGCCACGCAGCAAAGCCGAGCGGCGTAGGACCAACAGTTGGGCGTTCTACCAACTACGTCAGTTTCTGGAGTACAAGGCTCTGCGTGCGGGGGTTGCTCTGATTCTTGTGCCGCCTGCCTACACGTCGCAGACCTGCCACCGGTGTTTGCACATTCATCCCGACCCTGCGCAATCCTACCGCAGTGGGAAGCAGTTTAAGTGTGGACACTGTGGATGGGAAGGGGATGCGGATTTGAATGGTGCGAATGTGATTGCGCTTTTGGGGGCTGTCGTAAACCAGCCTAGAGGTTCGTGGTTGGCTTGCCAACTGCAGGGCTACCGAAAGCCCGCCCTGTACTGCGAAGCAGTCAGGGTCGGGTAGTTTACATGGTTCCCGGTGCCGTTGTCTTCTCTGAGATGCGATCTCCTCAGCCAGGTATTCTCGATCCAAGTCGCTCCCATTGGCCGGGGGCCAAGAGCTGGGCTTGCTCCTGTGTCCAGAGGTATAAATGGTTTCGTAGAGGGTGTTCATCCCGGTGAGGTCTGCGCAAATCTCCCAGCAAGCCGATGGGTACACCTGCACAGCCAAGATGGGATCCTAGATTCACAGTCTTCCCCAGAACTCCAGATGACAACTCCCCCCGAAAAGCCTGATCCCAAAATGAAATCGGGATCCCTGCCCTCTGCCCTGCGATCCGGGCTGAACATTGCCCTGTTCCTATTCTTGGTGGTGCTGGTTTCCTACTTGGGTCTTAACTTCGTGCTGGCCTTGGTGGACAAGCTCAGGTGACCACTCCGTAAACCGATCCCCCGGCGTCACCCCGTTGCTGCTGGCCCGGATTTGCCAATGGCCCTTTGTCGCCAAGGGCAGGAAAGATACACTGGATTTACAGGACTTAACACCTTCTCTCAGTTGCCCCCTTGCCACCATGAGCCCCCTCTTTTGGTTGAGGCTGCCCTCTTTCTCCTGGCCTTCGCCGGGATCCCTTAAGCTTTATTCCAGATCCTACTCTGGATCTCAACCAGGGCCGACCCTAGCCCGCCGGGATCCTTCCTGGAAGCGTTGGCTGCGCTATCTTTATCTGCGCCTGTTGCGGCTGCAATCGTCGCCAAAAGAAATTGCCCGTGGCTTGGCGGTAGGGGTTTTTGCCGGCTGTTTCCCCATCTTTGGCTTTCAAACGTTGGCCGCTCTGGTGTTGGCTGTTCCGTTTCGGGGCAATAAGCTGGCGGCGGCGGCAGGAACCTGGGTGAGTAACCCCTTCACCTATGTGCCCATCTATGCATTCAACTACCAGGTGGGGGAATGGCTGCTGGGATCCCGAACTGTCCTTCCCACCACAGAGCTGGTGGCGGCCACCTGGCAAAACTGGATGCAGTGGGGCTTGGAGATGTCGGGCACGCTGTTTGTCGGCTGTGCGTTTGTCGGTTTTTGGGGATCCCTCGTCAGCTATTTTCTGGGGCTGTGGTTGGTGCAGCGGATTCGTCGGCGGCAGAAAATGGCCGGCAGGGGTCTGTGAATGGGCGCAAGGCGATTCAGAATCCCAACTGAGAACCCAATCCTGGACAGTCTGCAGGTGCAGAGATCCATCCGTTTTCACAGAGCTTTTCACAGATAAGGTCTCATGATGGAAGACATGCGAGCGTTGTTGACAGACCTCAGCCGTCGCTCCCAGCGATGGGGGGAGCAGTTGGGATCCGCTTTGCAGACGGGTATGAACCAGCTCACGCAAGCCCCTCAGCCCATTGTGTTGCTCTCTTCGCGGGAACTGGAGAAAATGCGGCGGGCTTGTCGCCTGGCGGCAGATCTGCTCAAGCACTTGGAGCCGATGGTGCGACCAGGGGTCACCACCCAAGAGCTTAACGACGAGGCCGAGCGGTGGACGCGGGCGCATGGGGCCAAAAGTGCCCCTTTAGGCTACCATGGCTTTCCCAAATCCATCTGCACCAGTGTCAACCACGTGGTCTGCCACGGCATTCCCAGCCCCAAGCAGATCCTGCGAGAAGGCGACATCATCAACATCGATGTCACCCCGGTTTTGGATGGCTACCACGGCGATACGTCCAAAACCTTCTTTGTCGGACAGCCTTCTGAGCGGGCGCGGCGCTTGGTGGAGGTGACCGAAGAATGTCTGCGGCGGGGCATTGCTGCTGTAAAGCCGGGGGGGAGAGTCGGCGACATTGGCGCTGCCATTCAAGAATACGCCGAGGCCCAGGGCTACAGCGTAGTGCGGGATTTTGTCGGGCATGGGGTGGGACGGCAATTCCACACTGCTCCCCAGATCCCCCACTACGGCGAACGGGGAAAAGGGGAGAAACTCCGCCCCGGCATGGTGTTCACCATCGAGCCGATGATCAACGAGGGCACCTGGGAGGTGAAGGTGCTCTCCGACGGGTGGACGGCGGTAACTTTAGATGGCAAGCTCTCGGCGCAATTTGAACATACAGTCGCCGTTACCGAAACCGGTGTAGAAATTTTAACCCTGCCTTCCCAAAGCCCTTGAGCCATCATGAACAGCGCCCCCGCTCTCCGCCTGCGCCTCTCCTCCGAGAACCTGCTGCTGCTGCTGGCGGCGGCAGTGGGGTTGGCCACGGGGCTGTTGGTGGTTGGATTTCGCTACTTGATTGGCTGGTGGCGCTATCTGCTGCAGGACACCCTTGTGGATGGCATCGGCAGGGCTGCAGAACACTATGGCCTGTGGCTGCTGGGATCCTGGACACTGGCTCTGGCGCCGGTGTTGGGGGGCCTGCTGATCGGCGCTTTGGGGGCAGTTGTGCCCTTTCCCAACTTGAGCCTCTCCAGCTTGGTGAGTCCTGCTCGTCCTTTGGCACTTCAGCCCTGGTGGATCCCGCTCAAGCTCTTGGCGGCTGCCATCTCGTTGGGCGCGGGAGCTTCCCTTGGCCCTGAGGCCCCCAGTGTGGAAAGTGGCGCTTTGCTGGGATCCCTGCTGGGGCAAAACCTACGCCTCTCGCGGGAGCGGGTGCAACTGTTGATGGCTGCCGGAGCAGCGGCTGGCCTGGCGGCAGGGTTTAACGCGCCCATTGCCGGGGTGTTTTTGGCGCTGGAGCTGGCTTTGGCCCGCACCTTCACCACTTCTGCTGTCAGTGTGGTGGTGTTGGCGGCGGTGGTCTCCGCCTTGATCGCCCAGGTGGGGTTGGGGGCACAACCCGCTTTTCTTTTGCCCACCATCACCCAGCCGGCCTTCGTCCTGCCGGACTACGAGATCCACAGCTTGCTGGAGGTACCTCTGTATCTCGGCTTGGGCTTTTTGGCCAGCCTGGTTTCTATGGCCTTCAGCTACACCCTGGAGTGGGGCAAGCACCTGTTCAACAGTGGCCCCCTGGCGGCCTGGCCAGCTTGGAGCAAGCCCATTTTGGGGGGCGGGATCCTGGGCTGCGCAGGTTTGGGGATCCCATTGGCGTTGGGGGTGGGCTATGAAACCATTGAGTCGATTCTGCAGGCCGTTCCCTTTTCTCTTGGCCATCTGGGCCTGCTCCTATTGGGCAAGCTGTTGCTGAGCGCTTTGAGCCTGGGCAGCGGCTTTGTGGGGGGAACCTTTGCCCCGGCTTTGTTCATGGGGGCAGTGCTGGGGGCAGGCTACGGTCAGGTGCTATCTCAAGCTTTGCCCTTGATTGCCTTGTCTCCCCCTGCTGCCTACGCCATGGTGGGCATGGCGGCGGTGTTGGCGGCCAGCGTGCGGGCTCCGCTAACGGCCATCTTGCTGCTGTTTGAGATGACGCGGGACTATCACATTGCGCTGCCGGTGATGGCGGCAGTGGGTTTGAGCATCTGGCTGACGGAGCAGTTGCATTCGCCGGCCATCTACCCTTCCGCCCGTCGCTATCGCCACGCAACGCTTGACGGAGTCCTTGGGCAGGAGCCTAGAGAGCTGACGGTGCAAGAGGTGATGGTGCCCCCATCTCTTTTGCTTCGGCAAGACACACCGCTGCGAGAAGCTCTGGAGAGTTTGCTGCAGCAAAAGTGCCATAGCGCGTTGGTGGTGGACGGACAGGAGCGGCTGCGGGGCATTCTCACCCTGGAAGATCTGGAGCGGGCCTTGGCCCATAAGGAGGCGGCGGAGTTGGCGGAGCTAACCGTACAGGAGGTCAGCCAATCTCCGGTTCTCACCACCTTCCCCGATGAGGCGGTAGCGGTGGCAGCTGAGCCGATGTACGAATACGATTTGCGCCAATTGCCAGTGGTCTCGCGGGAAGACCCGGAGCAGATCGTCGGCCTGTTGGATCGAGAGCGGGTGCTGCTCTCCCAAGAGATTCAATCGGTGCGGCAAGCCCTGGAGTTGGAAGTTCCCCCAGCAGAGAGAGACGCCGGCAGGAACGGACAAGAGGGGATCCCAGATGCTTCTACTGCGCCCGCAGAATAGAGCCCTGCTGTCGGGATCAACGCTGCCGCCCAGAGGGGCAGGTGGGACGCAGCGGGCAGCGGCCACATTCGGGCATGCGGGCCTTGCAGATGCGCTTGCCCAACCGGACAAAGTTGACGTGCAGGGAATAGGCTTTGCCTCTGGGGATCTGAGGGGAAAGCTGAGCAAAAGTGTCGTCGGGATGTTTGGCCCGCACCAAGCCCAGACGGTTGGCCACTCGATGCACATGGGTATCCACCGGGCAGAGATCCCGACCCAGCCCGAACAACAACACACAGGTGGCGGTCTTCAGCCCTACCCCTTTCAGGGAGAGCAAAAAATCGAGGGCGCCAGCATCGTCTAGCTCTCTTAGAAAGTCCAGACTCAGGGATCCCTGTCGTTCTTGAATGGCAGCCAGGATCTCCTGAATTCGGACTGCCTTGAGGTGGGCTAAGCCGCCGGAGCGGATCACCTGGGCCAGATCTGCCGGGTCGGCAGCCAAGACCGCTTCCCAAGAGGGAAAGGCGGCTTTGAGGGCGCGGAAGGCACGGCTGCTGTTGGTGTCAGTGGTGTTCTGGGAAAGGATCGTGCCCACCAACTCGTCCAGGAGATCGGGGTGAGGGGAAAGGCCATTGGGAGCCTGCTGAGGGATCCCAAAGCACTGCTCTAGCCGCATCAACAGCGATTCCATCCTGTCGGCGGGCGGGAGTTCTGCCAGCAGGGTTGGGGACTCCGCCGCTTTGGCGGGCACAGGCGGGCGTTGGGAAAGGCTGTCCAATCTTGGCTGTACCACGGCTTAACGGGCAGAACTCTGGCGGATCTCCTGCAACAGACGGGCGATGGCCTTGCTGGCATTGGGGGGAGCTGTGGCTTGCAAGTGGGCGGCCATTTGGGCAACCACCTGCGGCTGAGCCAACCAGGTCAACACCGTTTGCCGCAGCAAGTCCAGATTCTCTTCGGATTCTCGCATGACCACCCCCCCACCGCGCCCCACGAAGGCCAGAGCATTCTGATACTGATGATCCTCAGCGGCAAAGGGATAGGGGATCAAAATGGCTGGGGTGGCGGTGGTCAGCAACTCCGCCAGGCTCATGGCTCCGGCGCGGCTAATGGCAAAGTTGGCCCGCTGCAGCAGGGCAGCTACATCTCGACGGAAAGGAAAGGGCCGGTAGCGGGGATGGCTGGGGATCCTGGCTTCCGGATCTTGAGCTTCGCTGCCGCCGGTCAAATGCACAATCCAGGCCCCCGCCTCCAACCAAGCTTCGGCACAGGCGGCCACCATGCGGTTGAGGCCCCGCGCCCCCTGGCTACCCCCCATGACCACAATGAGGGGATCCCCGTCGGGAATGGGGAGGTCGGCAGGGAAAGGCTGGGGCGTGTAGAACTCGGCCCGCACTGGCGTGCCCACCACTTGGGCGGCCACCCCTGGCAAATGCTCTGCCGTCTCCGCCATGCCCAGCGCCACCACCTGACAAAATCTCCCCAGCCAACGGGTCACTTTGCCCGGGATCCGATTGGACTCGTGCAGCAACACCGGTACCCCCAGCGAACGGGCGGCCAAAATGGCCGGAGCGGCAATGTACCCACCGGTGGTCAGAACAACGTCAAACCGTCCCGACATAAGGAGTCGGCGCACTTGTAGGGTCGCACGGGCCAGTTGGGCCAAGGCCTGCAGCCTGTGGAGAGGGGATCCCTGCCAGCCCGACATGACGACCCGGTGCAAGGGATACCGCTCCCGCACCAGCTTCCCTTCCATCCGATCCGGCACCCCCAGCCATTCGATCTGCCAGTCAGGCAACTGCTCGGCAACGGCCAAGGCCGGAAAAATGTGGCCACCAGTGCCGCTGGCAGCAACCAGCAGCCGAGGGCGTGAAGCTGGATCCTTGGCGCGTGTGTCCACCCGTGTGCCGATTAGGGATCCCTAAGATCTGATCTAGATCTTCAGGAGTTGTTGGAGCTGACATAGCGCAAGAGGGTGCCCCGCTGCCCCAGAATAAACCCTTGCTCGGGGCCGAAAAACTCAATGCTGTAGAAGTTGGCGGGGATGTTGCTGAGTTTCTTGGCCTGTTCCCAGGTTTTGCCACCATCAGGGCTGTGGATCAGGGTAGCGCCACCCCCCACCACCCACAGGTCGTGGTCGTTCTGGTAGGCGGCATTGAGGTAGCCAAAGCTGAGGGCCCGCCCTGGACGCAGCGGTGACGACCACTGGCCGGAGGTGAAGTCATCGGTAAAGGCGATCTCCGCCCCTTGGTTCAATTTCCAAGCGCTGCCGTGGGGGCCAAAGCCCATGTTTTGAATGCGGCGGGAGCTTTCCCGCGGGTAGGGCTTCCAGGTGCGACTTTCAGGAGTGTACAGAAAGTAGAAGCTGCCCCGCGACGACACCGCCAGATATTCGCCTTCAGGGCCGCGGGCAATGTTTTTGATGGCCCCAATCGGCTCATCCACTTGGGCATGCCAGGTCTGACCGCCATCTTCGGTGCGGTAGATGGCCCCCACATTGGTCACCATTTCGGCGGCGCCAGGGCCCAGAGCCTGGATCAAGAGCGGCTCCCCTGGCAGTTGGTTGTTGAGGCGGATGGAAGTCCAGTCGGATCCCTCGTTCAGGGTGTGGAGGAGGATCTTCGGCTGCCCGGCCACCCAGCCTTCTGCCCCAGCAAAGCTAATGGAGGCCAGGTAGGCTTCCGGCTCCAGACCCGGCAGCTCCCGCACCTGCCAGTGCAAGCCCCCATCGCGGGATTCCAGCAGCGTTGCTTTGTCTCCCACCAACCAGCCATGGGAAGGGGTGGTGCCGGTGAAGGCAATGTCCAGCAGAATGTTCTGGGTGGGCACTTCCACCTGCTCCCAGGGCACCACCCGCATGTTGGGCATCCGCGCCGCCATTAGCAGCACCGAGACAGCAATCAGCAGCACCAGCCTCAGGGGTTTGAACATCTTGACCCTCACTCGACGAAATAAAAACTCATCAAAAATAAAAATCCCAGCGCCAGTCCCAAAAAGATCAGCAGGTTCTTTTGGGCAGGGGTCATCACGTTCACCCCCAGGCCGTAGCGCAAGTTCTCTTGAAAACCGGAAGGCTTGCCCTTGGCGCCCACTGCTTGGAACGAGCGCTTACCGGCTCGGCACACCGGACATTTCCAATCGGCTGGCAATTCCTCAAACGGTACGCCCGCCGGGATCCGATTGAGCTGATCCCCCTTAGCCGGTTCGTAAACATAGCCACAAGAACGACATTCGTAACGCTGCATCCGCAGGGGATCGCTGAGCTGCGCATCGGTTTCATCTTCCGGCAACTCAATGAGCTTCGGTGTCTGGGGAGAACGGGGTTGAGCACCGGGATCCGGTTGCGAGCCATTCATGGTCAGGGATCCATCTGCATCGTCGATCCTATTATGAGAGGAATTGTTACAAAAATCTACTCAGACCCTTTCTTGTTGCTCAGGGGGATCCCGCACCAGCCTGGGATGCCGACCTGAAGAGACTTATCCGGTGGACACAGGGATCCACCTGGGGGATCCTATGTTATGTTTTGGCTATCCTGCCCTCAGTGTTGTGCAAGCGGGTGCCTTTCATGACCACGCCCCCTCGCCGACCAGCCCTCAATCACGTGCTCATCGTCAAGGATCGTCATGGGCCAAAAGCCTACTGGTTGACGGCTGAGCTCTACTCCTTAGGCCGGGATCCACGCAACAGCATTCGCATCGACTCCCAGTACGCCTCTCGCTACCACGCCATTTTGGTTAAGACAGAGTCTCCCTCTTCTCCCGATGGGTTTACCTACCAAATCATTGACGGAGACATTCAGGGCACCCCCAGCACCAACGGCCTTTACGTGGGCGGGCAACGGGTGGAATTTCGGGATCTGGAGGACGGGGACGAAATTCAGTTTGGCAACGATGCCACCGCTACCTACTCGCTGCAGAACAAAGATCTGGATGAAATTCTGGCTACCTTTGAAAACACCCAGATCGTTGAGCTCTGAGAGGCTGCTTTCCCTGTTGAGTTTTGGCCTGTGGGGGATCCCCCTGTCCCCACGTGGGTTGAGGGGTTAACCGGCGCTCGGAGAAGGGATCCCGTCGCCGTATTTCTGGGATCGCTTGCTGGTAAACTGTGTCATACAAAAAAACGAAAGCTGGGATCCCTGCTGTTTTATTGGGCTTTCTGCTTGCGGGATCCCTTCCTTCTGCTGTCTTTAAGGGAGGATCTCATCTTGCGCCCCATCCTCATTGCCGGCAACTGGAAAATGCACAAGACTCAGGCTGAGGCTCGCGAGTTTCTGCGAGAGTTGGGCCTGGCCCTACAATCATCGCCGTCAGGGTCAGCATCCCAGCGGCAGATCATCTTGTGTGTGCCCTTTACAGACCTGGCGGTGGTGGCAGAGCAAAGCCGCGGATCCGACATAGCCGTGGGGGCACAAAATCTGCATTGGGAGGATCAGGGGGCCTTTACCGGGGAAATTTCCGGCCCCATGCTGGCGGAATTGGGGGTGCGCTACGTCATCGTCGGCCACAGCGAACGGCGGCAGTACTTCGGCGAGACGGACGAAACCGTTAATTGGCGTCTGGCAGCTGCCCAGCGGCACGGGCTCACCCCCATCCTTTGTGTGGGAGAAAGCCGGCAGCAGCGGGAGCAAGGCTTGACCGAGTCTTGGATTGTGGGGCAATTGGATCGCGCCTTGCAAGGGATCGATCTGGAGAACTTGGTGATTGCCTATGAGCCAATTTGGGCCATCGGCACCGGCCAGACTTGTGCAGCTCAAGAGGCCAACCGGGTCATCGGCTTGATCCGGCAACACCTGGGCAATGCCCAACTGCCCATTTTGTATGGCGGCTCGGTGAAGGCCGGCAACATCGATGAGCTGATGGCCCAGCCTGAGATCGACGGCGTGTTGGTGGGAGGGGCCAGCCTAGACCCCCAAGAGTTTGCCCGCATCGTCAACTTTCAGGCCCTAGCTCCCGCCTAGGCCGCTAGCGGGATTGTCCCCACAGCAGGGCCACCGGGAAGGATTTCAAGACAACGCCCACCGGCAAGGTTTCGCCGGCAGGGATCCTTTCCTGGGTTAGCCCGTTCACCCAGTCCAGCCGCTTCCAACGCGGCAGATGAATTTCGGTATCTGCCCAAACGGATTCTCCCAGAGGATCTTGGGTTTCGTCGATCAACTTTGTTAAAAAACGCGGCACTACCGTGAGCAATACCTGCTTACTGTGCTGACGGGCAAAAGCCACAACATGGTCAGCATGGGATCCGCTGATTTGCAGAGGAATGTAGCTGCCCTCGAGAAACAATTGGGGCTGTTCCTGGCGGGCCTTGAGCACGTGGTAAATCAGAAACAGCTTAATGCGTCCGTCGCTGCGGTGTAGTAGCAAATCCGCAATGAGTTGGAGAGGATCCTGTTTAACCCGCCGCTGAATTTCTTCCAAATAGGCGAGGCGACGGGAAAAATCCACAGGCCGACGATTGTCGGGATCCACCATGCTCAAATCCCACAGTTCCGTGCCTTGGTAAATATCCGGGATCCCAGGGCTGGTCAGTTTGATCAGCGTCTGTGAGAGAGAATTAAAAATGCCAAAGTGAGCAACTTTCCGTTGGAAAGGCAAAAAGGACTCCAAAAAGGGGTTAGGGCCTTGAAGGATCCGTTCGATAAAGGCGGTAGTGGCTTCTTCGTACTCGGTATCGGGGCGAAGCCAAGCGGTGTGGACCTTAGCTTCCCGCACTGCTTTGATGGCATAATCTTTGACCCGCTGTACGAACTGGGGCACCTCTTCCGGTTGGAAGGGATAGGAGCCGAGCAAAGTTTGGTAGAGCAAATACTCGTCATTGCGATCCGGCAGTTCTGAGCGCTTGGCTTGTTTGCTGCGGACTTTGTAGCCGAGGTTCAGTTCATGCCAAAGGTTGATGTGCTTTTCCCACTCGGCGGGGATTTCAGAAAGCACATTCAGCCGGGCCCGCACATCTTCGCCACGCTTGGTGTCGTGGGTGGCAGAAGCATTCATGGACAGAGGCCACCGAGCTGCCCGCTCTTGATTAAAGCGGTGAAACTCTTGCACCGAAAGGCCAAAGCGACAGGGATCCCCGCCAACTTCATTGAGAGATAAAAGGCGGTTGTACACATAAAAAGCAGTATCTTCTACCCCTTTGGCCATGAGAGGGCCGGCCAACTGCTGCAAGCGCATGGCAAAATGGATCTGCTCATGTTTCTCTTGGTCTGATAAATTTTCCAGAGACTCCAGGCAGAGAAAGCGCTGAATAAAATTCAGCTCATTCACCAAAACGGGCAGGTTCTCCTTGGCCTTCTCCACAGCTTGACGAACCACCTGTTGACCTTCTGGACTGAGGATCCCTTCGTGGATATAGACGCGGTAGACCGGAAAGCACACCAAAACTTCTACCAAAGCTCGACGTAAGCTGTAGAGGGTAAAGTCATTGGCATAGCGATGATGGCTGGTGATCTGTTTGAGCAAAAAAGCAAGGTTATCCATATCTCCTGACAGGTTGCGCTCGATGATCAAGCGTTTTTTATCTTCGATAACCTGCTCTGGGGCATATCGCAGATTTGTGAAGTTTTGATAGAGAGAGTCAAAAGCCTCTGCATTTTCTTCTTGACAAAAGATGCCGTTGAGCTTAGCTAAAAAATCATAGCCCGTTGTGCCTTGAACCGGCCAGCTTTGGGGCAGACTTTCATTAGCCTCTAGTATTTTTTCTACTACGATGTAGAGATTTGGGCAGCGTTCCCGCAGGCGATGGAGATACTCTTCGGGATTGAACAACCCATCGATATGATCGATGCGCAAACCACTAAAACGCCCCTGTTCTGCAAGCTTAAAGATAAGCTGATGGGTTTTGCGAAACACTTCGCGATCTTCCACCCGCAGCGAGATCAGCTCGTTAATGGTAAAGAAACGACGATAATTGATCTCCTCAGCACCCACCTTCCAGAAGGAAAGGCGGAAATGTTGCCGCGCCAGAAGACTATCCAGCAGGTCAAAGCTTGACGGATCCCCTGGCTTGCCGTTAAAGATGTCAATGTTCTCGTCAAAAAAGCTCTGGATAGGTTGGCTAGAAGTGTAGAGTTCCCACAACGAATGCTTGGCAAAGCTAATTTGATCAGTGCGCTCTAGGAGATCTTCCTTGCTGGGAATGAATTTCAGGCTGAAGAGGATCCCGAGTAACTTGACGTAGTCGGGATGGCTGCGTCCCAATTTTCGCCGCAGCTTGCTCAGGTTGTAGGTAAAAACATCCGCATAGGTGTCAATATTGAGGGGGAACCTCAAGTTGTAGTAGTTAATACTTAGGCCATCGGCATCATAACGAAGCTGGATTTGACCCGACTCCAAACATTTGTCGTAGAAATCTCCCAAGAAAGGGGCTAAGATTCTGCCTTTGATCCCCAGGTAAGAGTGATTCCAATTCACATCAAAGTAGTCAACAAAATCTGAGTTGGGGCCACTCTCCAGAACATCCATGAGCATCTGGTTCTGGCCATCGTAGGCCATGTGATTGGGCACAATGTCCTGGATCCAGCCTATTCCCTGCTGATTGAGGGCTTCCCACAAGAGCTCAAACTTTTCGCTTCCCCCCAGTTCCTGGTTAATCTGCCTGGGATCCACCACGTCGTAGCCGTGGGTGCTGCCTTTGCGGGCTTGGAAGATGGGAGAGGCATACAAGTCACTGATGCCCAGCAACTTCAGGTAGGGAACAATCTGTCGTGCTGCGTCGAAGTCAAACCCAGCATGAAACTGAATGCGATAGGTGGAAGTCGGGATCCGCATGATGACCTTAGAACAATGACAAAGAAGCCGAGCTTGCCAACGGCATAGGGTCAAGAGAACAGATGTATCTAGGGTAGCGGCTAAGATCAAGGAGTCCTGCAGGGGAGAGGCGAGGTTAGTGAACTTGTCAAGGCCACAGAGGAGCGCTTCACCCCCGGTAAGGGGGCCGGCAAGGATGGCGAGGTGGGCAGGGATCCTGCTCGTGGGTGGGCTGATGGGGAGTTGGCGGAGTGAGGCAACCTGGGCAGAAAGCGAGTTTCGGGTGGGGAGTGAGCTGGTTTTGACCCTGCGCACCCCCGATGCCCCCGCTCGCCTCCGTCTGCTGAAGCAACGGTTGGAAGAGATTTTGCTACAGGCCAGCAGCCCTCAGGTGCAGGTCAGTCTGGATATCCCCAGTCCCAATCCCTCGACGACCGGCAGCGGGGATCCCCCAGCTCAAGCCGCTCGGATTCTTTTGAACCAGCAACTGCTGTTGGAGGTAACTCCAGCCGATGCAGAGGCTCATGCTGCTCCCCAACCGGCAGATCTGGCAAGGATCTGGGCGGATCGCCTGCAAACGGTGTTCAACCAGGAATCCAGTCGGCAGCAACTGTTTTTGGGATTGGGGCTGCCCCCGCACTTGACCTGGCAAGGGCGACTCTATCGCCGCGCTGAGCGTGCTGCCGCCGGTACTGGGCGCTTTGTTACCGATGGCACTCGCATTCAAGATCATGTGGTCTATTGGGAGATCCCCTCTGGAGAAAACCCGTTTGATTTTACTGACAAGCCGACCCTGCCGGATCCGCCGCCGGAGCGGCTATTTTTGTTGAATCGCCACCGCCAGTTTGTGCCCTACGAGTTGTAACCGAAGTCCTTTCTCCCTCTGTTGTCTATTGTCTATGTCGTCCATTCAACGAGAACCTCGCATTCTGTTGGGCCTGCGGGCCGACCAATTTCGTCATCCCGTGGATCTGCAAGCCACCCGCTCTCTGCAGCAAGTGCCGGGGCTGGGCCTGCTGATTCAAAATTGGCTTGGCTCAACGGCAGGACAGATATTTTATCTGGACAACATTGCTTCTAGTATCCAAATTAACGAGCATCAGTTGCCGGAAATTCATCAGCTTTTGGTGCAGGCCTGTCGCATCTTGGATCTGGAGGTGCCCCAGCTCTACGTGCGGCAGAACCCCACGCCCAATGCTTACACCTTTGCCATGCAGGGGAAAAAGCCCTTCATTGTCTTGCACAGCTCTCTGCTGGATCTGTTGGAGCCGCCGGAAATTCAGGCCGTGATCGCTCATGAGTTGGGCCACTTGAAGTGCAATCACGGGGTCTACTTGACGATGGCCAATATTCTCATGCTCTCCACCAGCTTGCTCCCCTTCGGGGGGTTGTTTTATCAGGCGTTGCAGGATCAACTGATGCACTGGCTGCGGTGTGCCGAGTTTACCTGTGACCGGGCGGCGCTGTTGGTAGCCCAAGATGCCAAGACGGTGATCTCGGTGTTGATGAAATTGTGTGGGGGATCCCCGCAATTGGCCTCCAAGCTGAACGTGGACGCCTTTTTGGAGCAGGCCCGTACTTACGACGAGCTGGACGGGGATCTGTGGCAGATGGAGCTGAAGCAGATGCAAACGGTGGGGCGCACCCATCCGCTGCCGGTGCTGCGGGCCAGAGAAATCGAGCGTTGGTTCCGCAGCAACACCTATCAGCAGATCCTGGAGCTCCAGGGATTGGGCTCCGCACCGCGGACGTCAACGGCTGCTTCGTAAACTACCCGACTCCGACCGCTAAAGCAGTACAGAGCGGGCTTTTAGTAGCCCTGCAGTTGGCAAGCCAACCACGAGCCTCTGGGGTGGTTTACAGCACCCCCAATCGACCGTTACCAGTGCCTTAAACAACCGTTTCTGGTGTCCGCAGTACAATTATAACCATGGAGGCGGACTTTCCTCTCGACACTGATCCTACCGGTACAGCACGGGGCTCCTGCGATTTCTAGCTGAGTGCTCAAGATGGATCCCTCTCATGTGCCCCTGGGTTTGCCGCTCATCTTGGGGGAGGTGCTTTTCGACTGCTTCCCCACAGAGATTGTGCTGGGCGGAGCAGCTTTGAATGTGGCTTGGAACCTCAAGGGGCTGGGATCCGATCCCCTCTTGCTCAGTCGTGTTGGCCAAGACGAGGCCGCCAGAGAGCTGCTGGGGGCCTTGCGACGGCAGGGGCTGCGCCTGGAGGGTCTGCAGCAGGATTCTGTTCACCCCACCGGCAAGGTTCAAGTAACCCTGGATGAGCAAGGGATCCCCACCTTCGCCATCTTGCCCGACCAAGCCTACGACTACATCCAGTTGGATATCGGGGCTCTGCAAGCTCTCCAGCCCAGCCTGCTCTACCGGGGCAGCTTGGCAGCCCGCCGGGAGGCAGCCCATCGCCACTTTCAAGAGGGGATCCCCGCTTTGGGCTGTCCCGTGTTTCTGGATCTCAACCTGCGGGATCCCTGGTGGCATCCAGACGCCATCCAGGAGATGCTGCGCACCTGCACTTGGCTGAAGCTGAACCAGGCAGAGCTGGAGCAAGTGGCCCAACTGGAAGGGATCCCTCCTGGAGACCTGCTGGAGCAAGGACAGATCCTCCAGGCTCATCTGAACCTGAAAGGTCTATTTCTGACCTTGGGAGCGGCAGGCGCGCTGCTGATCACCCCTACTCAGATCCATCGGGCCGACCCGGTTCCTGCGCCTCAGATGGTGGATACAGTGGGGGCGGGAGATGCATTTAGCGCCGTAGCCATCCTGGGGCTGTTGCGGGGATGGCCGGAGGCGATTCTGGTGCAACGGGCCGTGCAATTTGCGGCGGCCATCTGCGGGATCCCGGGGGGAGCGCCTGCGGATCCGGAGTTTTACCGGCCCTTCCGGCAGGCATGGGAGATCCAGGAGATCCAGAGGCCAAGGGTTCAATGAAACTGGCGCAGGTGAAACTGGGCGTAGCGACCCCCTTTGCCCAGCAATTCTCGGTGATTTCCCTGCTCCAGCAATTGCCCCTGCTCCAAGACGAAAATGCGGTGGGCGGTGCGCACTGTCGAGAGGCGGTGGGCAATCACAAAAACGGTGCAGCGTTGCATCAGCCGTTGCAGCGCTTCCTGCACCAACGCTTCTGACTCGTTGTCCAAAGCAGAGGTAGCCTCGTCCAGGATCAAGATCTTGGGGTTGAGGAGCACGGCGCGGGCAATGGCCAGCCGTTGCCGTTGTCCACCGGAGAGGGTGACCCCCCGTTCTCCCACGCGGGTGGCGTAGCCATCGGGCAAGCTCTCGATAAAGGTGTCGATGTTGGCCACCTGGGCCGCCTGGCGCACCGCTTCCAGGTCAAAATGCTCTTGTCCGTAGGCGATGTTGCTGGCAATGGTTCCCGAAAACAGGGTGATCTCCTGCGGCACAATGCCGATCTGCCGGCGCAGGCTCTTGAGGGTGACGGTGCGGATGTCGATGCCGTCGATGCGGATGCAGCCCTGCTGGGGATCGTAAAAGCGGGGAATCAGGCTCACCAGGGTGGATTTGCCGGCGCCGGAGGATCCCACCAGGGCCACAATCTCGCCGGGAGACACCTGAAAGCTGATCTGTTTGAGCACCGGCTGATCCGGTTTGTAGGCAAAGGAAACTTGGTCGAACTCCACCCAACCCTGAATGGGAGGCATGGGGCGGGCCCCGGGCAGCTCCCGGATTTGGGAGCGGGTGTTTAGCAGCTCGAAAATCCGCTCCACCGAAGCCTCACCCTGTTTCAGCTCGCTGTAGTTGTTGGTGATATGAACAATAGGGTCGATCAACATCGCAACACCGGCGATAAAGCCGAGAAACTGGCTGCCGGTCAGGTTGCCCTGGCTAATTTGCCAGCCGCCCACCCAAAACACCCCCAACACGCTCATGGCGTACAGAAAACCCACCACCGGGTCTTGGATGGCTCTCATCTGTTCGGTCTGAAACCGGGCCAGGCGGTTGCTTTCGGCAATGGCACTGAAGCGGCGAATTTCGTAGTCCTCAGCCGCAAAGGCGCGAGTGAGGCTGATCCCGGCAAACACTTCAGTCAAGAGGGCGGCCAAATCCGACATCTTCTCTTGGTTGAGGCGGGAGCGAAACAAAAGGCGATCCCCAAACCAACTGATCAAGGCTCCCATCAGGGGGGCGATCAGCAAGGTGGTCAAGGTGAGAATGCCGTTGAGATAGAACAGGTAGGCCACCACCGCCAAGATGGTGAGCACGCTGGGGATGAAGCGATGGAAAAACCGCTGCACCACCTCTCCCACCCGATCCAGATCCCCCGTGAGGCGATAGACCAGATCGCCGGTGCGGCTGCCGGAAAAATAGTCCACATCCAGTGCCTGCAGGTGGGCATAAATCTGTTGGCGCAATTCCAAAACCATTTGCAAGGAGGCCCTCGCCATCAGGGTGTCTTGGCCATACTGAAAAGCGCCGCGCACCAAGAAAAACACCACCCCAATCAAGGCCAGCATCCGCAATTGCCCCAGATCCCCGGCACCAATGGAGCGGGCCACCCACTCGATCAAGTAGGCGAGGGCGGGCATGGTTAGCACAAAGCCAAGGGTACAGGTTAGCCCCAGCAACAACATCCACAGATGGGGCCGAATGAAGGGAATGAGACGGCGATAGCTGCGACCCGGATGCACAAATCACAAACCAGAAGGGCCTCTGACCCAACCAGCTTACAGGATAGTGTTGCGGACTGCTGCCGGGATCCCTGAAACTGGCCGGTAGAGCTGAAAGCCGCTGCGGCCATTTTCCTTGACCTGGTAGAGGGCCAAGTCGGCATGGTGCAAAAGGGTAGATGCCTCCACTCCGTCTTGGGGGTAGAGGGCGACGCCGATGCTGCAGGTCACGGAAAGGGAATGGCCCTCGCAGGAGAAGGGAGTTTGAAAGGCATCGACAATCCGCTGAGCCAGACGCGCTGCCACTGTGGGGCTGCCAATTCGGGGCAGCAGCAGGGTGAACTCATCCCCTCCCCAGCGGGCGACGATATCTCCAGGGCGAACGCACTTGGTTAACCGTTCAGCTACCCCCTGCAACAGGGCATCGCCGACACCGTGGCCGAAGGTATCGTTGATGTCTTTGAAGTGATCCAAATCCACAAAGAAGAGGGCCAGAGATTCACTGTAGTATTGCTGCAGGGTCTGCTGCAGCCGCTCCCGAAAGGATTCGCGGTTCACCAAACCTGTCAGGGCATCATGATGAGCGCGAAACTCCATGTAGGCTAAGCTCTGCTTTTGGGCGGTGATGTCTTCGCAGATGCCTTCATAGCCGAGGATGTTTCCGGCTTTATCTTTAACCAAACGGGCCTTTTCTCGGACCCAGATGATCGAGCCATCCCGCCGCCGCAGCCGGTACTCAAAGCCGCGTACGGATCCCTGCTCCTGCAATAGCCGCACAAATTCCTCCCACTGGCTGGGATCCACATAGAGCTGCCGCTTGCCCGCCTCTTTCGCTTCGCGCATCAATTCTTCGGGGGAGCTGTAGCCGCAGATCTGGGCCAGCATCGGGTTGGCGGAGAGATACCGACCTGCCGCATCGGTGAAAAAAATGCCCTCTACCGCATTCTCGAAAAAATTGCGATAGCGCTCCTCAGCCTGGCGCAGCTCCTCTTCCACTTGCCGGCGCTCCGAGATCTCGAGGGCCAGAGACACCAAATCCGCCAGGGATCCGGCGAAGTTTTGCTCTTCTAAGGTCCAGTGGCGAGGGGATCCAATGTGCTCGTGGCAGAGAACACCCACCATCCGTCCTTCCAGTCGAATGGGGGCATCCAGCATCGAGACCACTCCCATTGCTGTCAGGTAGGAATTGCCGAACTCGGCGGTGCGGGGATCCGCCACCACTTGGTCGGCAGCAATGGTGCGCTCTTGCTCCAGGGCTTGAAAATAACGGGGATAGTCTTTGGCCCAGATCTCCGCCCCTTGAGTATGGGATCCCTCGGGGTTGTCTGGGGTGATCTCGAATTGATTGATGCAGCGAATGCTGGAGCGCTCCGACGTGTAGAGCCAGACCCCCACCCGTGCCACCCCCAGGGTATGGGCGGCTGTAGTACAAATCTGTTGCAGAGCAGCTTGTAAGTCTCCTTGGCTGAGGGCTTTGTGCCGGGTGAGCTCCATCAGAGCCCGGTTGTGCTCCAACAGTTGCTTTTGGCTGCGCTGTAGCTGCCACTCCACTTGCTTGCGTGCTGTGATGTCCTGACAGGAGCCGACAATTCGGCTGATTGGCTTGTTCTCCTCAACTACTGGAGAAAGGGTAACGATTAGAACACGGGTCGACTCTGGGTCGGGAGCGGCAGAGGCCGTTAGGCTCAGCTCGAAGCTCACTTGCCGGCCATGGCTGAGGCAGTGTTCGGTGTGCAGTTGAATCTGCGCAGCCAGAGAAGGCGGTAGACAACTCTGGAGCTCTTCTCCCTCGATAGGTCGAGAGGAGAGAAAAAACATCCTGCAAAAAGCCGGGTTACCCACCAAAAACCGACAGCGCGGTTGAGGTGAGCCTCTTTCTGGCTCCGGGGGCAGACACTCAAGGACAAACAACCCATCGCTGACGCTCTCGAACATGGTGCGCAGCACAGCCCGTCCCCGAGCCTGTACCGGGCGCCCACGGTACATGACCTGGGGATTCCACAGATCGGCCCGCGTCAGCGCATCATAAACGCTGCCAGCCTGGTCTGGCCCAGCAGTCCCCCTTTCAACCATAGGCTAGGAACACCCAGTAGACGCTCGGGCAACGGGGAGGGCAAGCCGAAAAAAACAGCTATGAATTCACGCTGTCTCTGCCATTCTACGGTCATCCTATGGAATTGTTGGGGGAGTTTGTGTGTCTCTCGATACAAAAGATCCCCGGGCTGGCACGGGCTTTTGGGTGCTCCGGAGGGGATATTCTTTGAAGCAACTCTTGAGGTTAATTAAAAGAATTATTAAAAAGCCTGTCCTGCCGACGTGAAGGGCTATGCGTCGCCGTTTTCAAGGTTAAACCGCTTCTGGCTCCCGAACTTGTTCTACCCGTACATCGACACGCTTGGGAAGGAACCAGGCTCCTATTAGTTAGAACTGCTCTCATTAGAAAGAACCTCAGCTAGCCCTGGAAAAGGGATCCCTGCCAGACCCAGGATGGCTAATTCCGCGGGCGTGGGATCCCCGATGCATCCAAGGCAAGAGAGGAGGACTGATGGATACAACTCCACCACTCAACCGAGTAACAGCATAGCTCTATTGAGATTAGCTTTCAATAGCGTGCCGGCAAAGTAGGGATCCTCTTTGATAAAGACTTGCATTAAGCTTGAGGAGTCTGGTAGAGTGCTTACCCAAGTAGCAATTGCTAAAGATTTGCAGTTAAGTTCCCTCGGGAGAGCGGGTCGCGGAGTGGCAAGCATGGCATGGCAACAGGTTCAGGCGGGGGTGTGGTGTAGGCAGTTGGGGCAATTGGCGCCTCAGTGGTGGTTGGGCTGGAGTCTGGAGCAGGGCTTTCGGCTCTACCGCAAAGAAGTTTCCTCTGCTCTGCCTTCTCTCTCTGCTTTGAGGATTCGCTACCAAGAGCGAGATGGCTGGCTGGACGTGTTTCTGGGAGAAGCGGAGCAATGTAACCGACGACGGCGCAGCCTTTTGGATCCGGCAGCGCGGGTAGCCTTGCACTACATGCCGGAAGATTTAGCTCAGATTCAGTCCCTAAAGTGTCCTCACGAGCGCATTCCTCCGCAGCTTTGGCAGCGGCTAACCCAGCAGCCGGGTTGAGGACTGTTGAAGGTTAGAGGGCTATTTATTGTTTTTATTGTTTCAGATGGATCCAGTCCGCTGCGGCAACCGATCCTGCCTCTTCTCGCCTTTCCAGTTCTTCTGGAGAGCGGTAGCCTGTTTTTTTCTTCCTCTAGGCAGGCTTAAGCTGGAGAACGAAGAGTAGCGGCTGCAGCCATGACTGTTTCTAAGCACCAACCCAAGCAGCGCTCCCAGCAGCAGGTCGAGGGGCTGACTTCTCGCCGCCTTTTGAAGGGATCCATCATCGGCGCCGGCCAGGTAGGCATGGCCTGTGCCTACTCGATGGTAATCCAGAACACTCTGGATGAGCTGGTCCTTCACGACATCGACCGCAACAAGCTGGAAGGGGAAGTGATGGATCTGGTGCACGGGATCCCCTTTGTGGAGCCGACGCGGATACGGGCAGGGGAACTGGCTGATTGCGCCGGGTCAGATGTAGTGATTTTAACGGCAGGGGCCAAGCAGCGGCCTGGAGAAACCCGTTTGGATTTGGTGCAGCGCAACGTCGAGATCTTCAAAGGCTTGATCCCGGCCTTGATGGCCCATTGCCCTGACACACTCCTTTTGGTGGTGAGCAATCCCGTTGACATCATGACTTACGTTTCCCTGAAGTTGTCGGGGTTGCCGGCAGGGCAGGTAATTGGGTCGGGGACGGTTTTGGACACAGCCCGCTTTCGCTATCTTTTGGCGGAGCGCCTGGGGGTGGATCCGCGTAGCCTGCACGCCTACATCATCGGCGAACATGGAGATAGCGAGGTGGCCGTTTGGAGCAAGGTGAACATCGCCGGTACCCCGATTGGGGAACTCTCACCGGAATGGGATCCCGCCTATTTGGGGGATATCTTCGAGCAGGTGCGCAACGCTGCCTACGAGATCATCCGTCGCAAAGGGGCCACCAGCTACGCCATCGGGTTAGGGGTGACGCAAATTGTCCAAGCCCTGCTGCGGGATCAACACCGCGTTTTAACCGTGAGCAGCCTCACCCAAGGGGAGTACGATCTGCCAGAGGTCTGTCTCAGCTTGCCCAGAGTGGTCGGGCGGCAGGGGGTGGAACGCACGCTGGCCATGTCCCTCACCGAGAGCGAGCGCAAGCAGCTGCACCGCTCGGCCCAGATCTTGCGGCAAGTCATCGACAGCATCCGGTGGTAGCCTAGATCTCCTGGACTTTTGTCGCTCCCCTCCAAGCTGGGGGATCCCTTGGTCAGTGGGCGAGGGCCGCAGCTGGCGGCAGGAGGTGGTCTATGGAAGCAGAGGTGCAACAGGGGCAGCAATCGCCTGAGGGCCAACTGGAGAAGCGCCCCCCTTCTCCGCCTTGGGCCGGGATCCCCTTACAGAGGGGCCTCGGTCACCGGGTACGGCAGCACGTCAATCCCCTGCAGGCGCAGTATCAGCAGCCCACCCCCCCACCCCACTGGGAGCGGGTATACCGACGGCTGGGGCAGCCCTTTCATCTGGATATCGGCACAGGGAGCGGACGATTTCTGCTGCGCCTCGCTCAGGAGCAGCCCGACTGGAACTTCCTAGGGGTAGAGATTCGGCAGGCGCTGGTGGAGCGGGCCAATGCCTGGCGGGATGAGCTGGGGCTGGATAACGTCCATTTTCTGTTTGCCAACATCAACATCTCTCTGCGGCATCTGTTTGCGCCGGGGGATCTCAGCCGGGTGACCATCCTATTTCCGGATCCCTGGTTCAAAAAGCGCCATCACAAACGGCGGATCGTCCAGCCCCAACTGGTGGCGGATCTGGCTCTGCTGCTGCGACCGGGCAGCCCCGTCTTCCTGCAATCGGATATCCAAGAGGTGGCCGAAGAAATGGCAGCTCGATTTTTGGATCATCCGCAGTTTTGGGATCCCCACCGGGGGCCTTTGGACTCCAATCCCCTCGGCATCCCCACGGAGCGGGAGTGGCACTGCCTACAACTGGGCCTGCCCATCTATCGCTATTGGCTGGAGCGACGGTGACAACAGGACAAATCCGTAATGCAGTAATAACAACTCCATTCCGCCAAGACAATACAGAAGATAGGATATAACCCGCTTGAGTTGGATCCGTCGCCGCAATGTCTCACTCTGAAACCACGGCCTCTGCCGACCCCTCCTCTGCTTGGTTTTCTGTTCGCCGTGGGATCCTCAACCTGCTGAGCCTATTGGCCATTGTGATTGTCGGGCTTTCTCTTTCCAGCAGTTGGTTTCAGCCGCCGCCCCAAACGCAGTTGGATTTGTTGCAAACCGATCTCGCCCTGCAAGCTTCCCGCACCCTCGATGATCCCCGCTATCAGGATCTGGCACGGGCACTTTTGGGTCAGGATGTGTTCAAGGTGGCCCAAAATCGCTATCAGCAGACCGCCGATAACTACGCCGAACGCCTGAAACGTTTGAAACGGCTGGCCCGTTTAACTCCTGCTGGCGAATCTGAGGCGGCCAGCCCAGAACTGGCCCAATCTCCAGAGGTGGATCCTGCCCTTCTGGCCTCCATGCAAGATTTGCAGACGGAGCTGGATGCGCTTTGGCTGCGCCTGGGCTTGCTCTATGCCTACCAAGAAGATCTGGAGGCCGCTCAGCAGCAATGGCAGCAGATCATCGACCTGGAACGTCCCGTGGAGCTGGAATCGAGCCAAAAGGGGGCAGCGCGGGTTTTGCAAGGACTGTGGGGAACACCGCGGCGCATCTTGCCAGAGGCGGAGGTGCAGATTCGCAATCATCTGGATGGTTGGTTTGAGGCGGTGGCTCTGCAACAGCTTTACCGACTGCAGCAGCGCAGCGATAGCCTAAATGCCCTCAACCAACAGCAGGAAAAATTGGCCTTGGCGGCTCTATTTCGACTGGCGGTGGTGGGCGGGATCCCCGTGCTGGGGGCACTGCTGGGGTTGATGCTCTTGTTGGGCTGGCTGGGCTGGAGCCTTTGGCGCAAACGTCCGCTCCTGGGCCCTGCTTGGGAAGTGCCTTGGCCGGGGATCGGGGCGCAAGCGGTGTTGACCGGCTGGTTTTTGGGGTTTATCGCCCTCAACGCTTTGGTGCCTCGACTTTACATCATCATCCTCGGCCTGGGGGCACGGCAGCTCAGCCCTTGGCAGCAGGCGGTAGCCCTGTTTCTCACCTACAACTCCGGCGCTGTGCTGGGGGCAGGGTTATTGTACCGTCTCTTGCACGCCTACCCCGGCTGGCAGAGGGTGCTGCAGGTGCGGTTGTGGGGTCCTTGGCTGCTGTGGGGCTTGTGTGGCTACTGGGTGGCCTTGCCTTTGGTGGTGCTGGCAGCGGCACTCTCGCAATTGCTGCTACCGCAGGCGGGGGGTGGGAATCCCATTTTGCCCCTGCTGCTGGATAGCCATGGTTGGGGGGCGCGGTTGGTGTTTTTGGCCGTGGTGTCTGTCTGTGCCCCTGTTTTTGAGGAGGTGCTGTTCCGGGGCTTTTGGCTGCCTACTCTAAGCCGCTACCTGCCTATGGGGGCCGCCATTGGGCTTAGCGCCTTTACCTTTGCCCTTGCCCACCTCAACCTTTCCGATCTGCTGCCTTTGACCATGCTGGGGGTGGTGCTGGGGGTGGTGTACAGCCACAGCCGCAACCTGCTGGCTCCCATCCTACTGCACAGCCTCTGGAATACGGGATCCCTGGTGACGCTGCTGGTGCTAGGGGGTGCGCGTTAAGGGGGGCTCTGCCTACTTTTTCCTGCCGAAGAGGCGGCTCAAGAACCCGCCGTTGTCTTCTTTGCGGGGAGGCGGCACCACTTTCTGAGCCTGTGACGTTTGACGGCTGGCCACTCGCGTTGGCGGGACAGAGTCCTTGGGGACGGGAACGGGCTGTTGAGTGGTGACCTGCTGCAGCCAGCGGCGCACTTCTGCCATCAACTCGGCGTTGGCAGGTTCTAGGCGACTGGCTTGCATAAAGTCTGCTTTGGCCATGCCGGTATTCCCCTGCTTCAGGTGGGCAATGCCCCGGTGCAGGTAGTAGCGGGCCACGTTGGGCTCAGCGCTGATGGCAAAGTTCAGATACTGCACCGCATCCCGGTATTGCTTGCGCTCGATCATGTCCAAGGCTTGGATAAAGCGGGTTTCCGCAGGGCTGAGCTTGGGAGCCGGAGGTGGGGTGGGAACGGGCTGAACAGGGGGACGGCTGGGCGGAGCAACGACGGGGGAGGCTGGGATCCCACCCACAGTGGTACGGCTGGGGGAAGGGGTTGGGATCCCGGTCGCGGTAGTGGTTCTAGAGGCAGGGGCTAGGCTCCCCTGGTAGCCGGCCTTGAGCAACAAATAGGCCAGGTTCAGCTCGCTCAACTGCTCGGTTTTCTCGAGCAGGGTTTCCATGGAGCTGTATTGCTCTTTGGCCAGCTTCTCCACCCGTCTGACATACTCTTCCTGCCAATGGGGGTGCTCGGCCAAGCCCTTGACGGCTTCCCCAGAGGGCCAAAGATCCGGGGGGGGCGTCTCCAAAAGGCGTTTGATCCGCATTTTGAGCACCGTTTCATATTCCCCTCGCTCCCGCTCTTTGGTCAGCACTTCGTTGGCCGGGTTGACCAGCTTGGCAAAGAGGATGTTGGCGCGCTCTGCACCTTCGGGATCCCCCACAAACCGATCCGGGTGGAGGGCCTTGGCCGCCTGCAGGTAGCCGCGCCGGATCCCCTTGGAGTCGGCGGTGAGAGGGACGCCCAAGATGGCGAAATGGTCAGTCTCGTAGCGGGCTATTCCTCGGTTGAGGCGAGGGACATTAGAGTTGGATCCCATAGTTGCCACTTCTCTAAAATCTGCTGCAAGGTTCCGTTTTCGATCAGGCTGGAAATCGCCCCATCCACAGCTTCCTTCAGGGAAGGATGCTGAGAGGATACTACTCCCACCAGAGGCATGGGGAACAGGGGCGGCCCCACCAGGCGCAGCCGGGATCCAGCTTGGCGCAGGTTTAGGGCGGCAACAGGCTGATCAACCAGCACAGCATCCAACTGGCCAGCCTGTAGCTGAGCAAACAAGCGCTCAGGGTTGCTGGTGGCAAAGAGACGAATGGCGTTGCCCCTCCTCTCGTTATACGCCTCCAGTAGGGCTGCCCCTGTACTATTGACTACGATGCCCACTTTGCGGCCAAATAATTGCGACAGTGTCTCGATGGCCGGTTCCTCTGGCCCAGAGGTGGGGGAGGGATCCCGTACCACCAAGCGCTGCGGGCTGAGGTAGTAGGGCCGGGTGGCCAGAAACTGCTCCGGATCCAAGCCCAAAGCTTCCCGCGCCCCCCAGATCAAGTCCACCTCATCCGCTTGCAAGGCCGCCAACTGCTCGCTCCAGGCCACGTAGATGGGATCCACCTGCACCTGAAGGGTTTGGGCAAGCGCCTCCAGGATATCCCACTCGAAGCCGGCGTAGGTTTGTCGCTCCAAGTCGGTATAGAGATAGGCCGGCCCCAGACTGGGATCCAAGCCAACCCGAATGCGTCCCCGGGCCTGGATCTCGGCCCAACGGGAATCAGGGGGCTGTGCCTGCTCGGTGGGGGCGACTTTCCCTTGTGCCGGCTGAGGGTAACCGGGGCCAGCAGTGGCAACCCCAAGGGCCAT
Organism: Synechococcus sp. R60.1; assembly: GCF_047461835.1. NCBI lineage: Bacteria > Bacillati > Cyanobacteriota > Cyanophyceae > Synechococcales > Synechococcaceae > Synechococcus > Synechococcus sp. R60.1. The sequence goes on from NZ_JANSIA010000027.1 coordinate 25,643, forward strand.
CGCTCCCAAGAGGAGAGCCAGGCCGAACTGTGCCGCCCGGCAGCGATGTCGCTGTTTTCCGGGGAGTCCGCTAACCCATCTCCTATCTACCCTGCCCGACACGGATGTTTTGTAGTCTTCTTGATTATTCTTCAACTACTTCTGTCTCGAATTCAACTCGTTCAACCGGCAAGCTTTCCCGGTTTTTCTAGGTTGGGCGTGGATCCCGCCGCATGGGAAAGGAGACCGGCAAAGGCCGCACCTGGGCCAGTTCTTCTTGCAGAGCAGCGTGTAACCAGCCATTGCTGGCCAACAGTCGGCCACTGTAAACGTCCACCGGGCTGCCATCATAAGCGGTCACCTTGCCGCCTGCCTCCCGCACCAGAACGATCCCTGCGGCAATGTCCCAAGGGGAGAGGCCCCGCTCCCAATAGCCATCCAACTGACCGGTGGCCACATAGGCCAAATCCAGAGCTGCAGATCCGCCCCGCCGCACTCCTTGGGTGAGATGGGTAAAGTGGCAAAACTCGGCGTAGTTGTTGTCGGGGGTTTCGCGACGATCGTAGGCAAAGCCGGTCACCAGCAGGCTCCGAGACAATTCAGCCGTTGTGGAGACTCGAATGGGTTGGCGGTTGCGGGTAGCCCCCATCCCTTGGACGGCGCGAAACAGATCCCCGCGAAAAACATCACAAACAACCCCCAAAACTGGCTCCCGCCCCTGCAGCAAACCAATGGAGACGGCAGCGAAAGGGTAACCGTGGGCAAAGTTGGTGGTGCCATCCAGGGGATCGATCATCCAAGCGTAGGCGCCCTCCGGGGATCCCTGCTGGCCTGATTCCTCGGTCAAGATGACATCTTCGGGGAAGTGCCGCCTCAAGATTTTCAAGATGAGATCCTCGGAAGCGCGATCCGCCGCAGTCACCAAGTCGCCCGGACGTTTCTCCTCAATGGCGAGGGTGCCTCCCACATAACTGCGCAGCAAAGCCCCTGCCTCCAGGGCAGCTTCTGTGGCCACATCCAACCGACGCAGCAGGGCCTCTGTCACACCCCTACCTCAAGAATCTGTTACTCAGGATAGCCCGCGAAGGCTGAGGCTCCCAAGGGATCCCTGAAAACCAAAATGGGCCCAACCTGAGCCCAAGCCCAGTTTCCGGGGAAAGGGGGTATCTCCAAGGCTGCCTATGGTGTATAGTACAGTACACTGGGGCTTGTGGGTTTTCCGGCAGCCCGCCAAGACCAGAGTTCCTTTGAAAGCAGTAGGGTTTTGGGGAACTATAGATAAGACTTTGAATTTGGAAAGCCAAGCTGCTGTAAATGGCGTTGAGCGTTGAGGGGGGAAGACCTTTGCCACATAGCTACGACGATTTCTTTACCTCCACCACGGCGGTTGGTGGGGGGGATCCTCTTGCTTCTAGCTACAGCTTTGATCTGCCAGCAGATCTGTTCGATCGAGTCCCTGAGCAGCCGGTATCCCATCCGGAGTTCACCCTGTCCATCTGCCATCCTGTCCGGCCCTGCAGCTACATCCTGCGGGAGAGTATCTACACGGTTGGACGGGATCCCTCCAACGCCATCCAGATCGTCAATCGGTTTGTCTCGCGTCACCACGCTTACCTGGTGCGGGTGCCCACCAAGTCCAACCGGACAGGGTTTACCTATTGCCTGATCGACGGCAATCGCAACGGCCAGTCCAGTACCAATGGGGTGTTTGTCAACGGCACGCGGGTGGCCACTCACTACTTGAGGAGTGGAGATGTCATCTATTTCGGGCCAGAGATCCGCGCCTATTTCTTCGAGGTGGCCCGCATTCTCCCTGTGAACCCCTTTGACATCGGCCCTGGCCTTGGCGAAGAGCTTCAGCTTCCCCACGACACAGGAAGCCACCGCAACCGTTGACAGATCTAAAGCTGCATCGCTAGATTAATTAAACTGGTTAAGCAATGTGAATTGGGGCATCGCCAAGCGGTAAGGCAGCGGGTTTTGGTCCCGCCATTCGGTGGTTCGAATCCATCTGCCCCAGCTTAAAATCCAACCGAGAGCACAAAGGCGCAAGCCCTTGGGATCTTGTGCAGACCCGGGGTTTCGGCTCTTGGCATCAGCAGGGCACGTTGCTCTGGGGAACTGAGGAATCATGGGGTCGCCTTTGCCAACGGAGGCCCTGGCTTGGCAGGACTGGCCGCGGAGAGAATGGCAACAACCAGAAACCAAGGGTGAGGGATCCGGGGTGAGCTGTTCAGGTCGATCCTTGATGGTGGTGGGAACTTCTTCCCATGTGGGCAAAACCCTTTTGGTGACAGCCCTCTGTCGCATTCTCAAGAAAGCGGGAAAAAGGGTTGCCCCTTTCAAAGCTCAGAATATGTCCCTCAACGCCTATGTCACCCCAGACGGCAAAGAGATCGCCTACGCGCAGGCTCTGCAAGCTTGGGCTGCCGGGATCCCCCCTGCGGTGGAAATGAACCCGATTCTTCTGAAGCCCCAGGGCAACCTGACTTCCCAGATCGTCTTGAACGGAGTGGCGGTGGGCACCTACCGCGCCGGAGAGTATTACGAGCGCTGGTTTGCGCCGGCCTGGCAAGCGGTCAAAGAAGCCCTTGCTCGCCTACAACAGCAGTACGACTGGATCCTTTGCGAGGGGGCAGGTAGCCCAGCAGAGGTGAACCTCAAACATCGGGACTTGGCAAATATGCGGGTTGCCTTGCATTTGGGATCCCCCACTTGGCTGGTGGCGGACATCGACCGAGGTGGGGCGCTGGCCCATGTGGTGGGCACACTCCAACTGCTGGAACCCGAAGAACGGGCCCTGATCCGGGGCATTGTCATCAACAAGTTTCGGGGCTCGCGGGAACTGTTGCAGCCCGGCCTGGATTGGCTGGAAAACTACACCGGGATCCCAGTTGTCGGGGTCTTGCCTTGGGTGGACTGGGTTCTGCCCCAAGAGGATTCGATGGGAATTGCAGCCAACCCCCTGCTTTGGGAAGATCGCCGCGACCGGGCCGGTGGCCAAGCCCTGAGGGAAGGGCGCCTGGAGATTGCTGTGGTGCGTTTGCCCCAGGTGGCCAATTTCTCGGATTTTGACCCCTTGTTGGCGGAGCCCACCGTCCATCTGCGCTGGGTTCACCTTGGCCAAAGTTTGGGATCCCCGGATGTGGTCATCCTGCCCGGCAGCAAAACCACCCTCAACGATCTGTTCGCGTTGCAAAAGACCGGCCTGGCCGATCAACTGCGCCAATACTCCGGCCATATCGTCGGCATTTGCGGCGGACTGCAAATGTTGGGAGAAACCATCGCCGATCCCGAAGGCTGGGAGGGGATCGCCGGCACCTACCCAGGGCTGGGCTTTCTCCCTTTGACCACCGTTTTACAACCCACCAAGGTCACCCAGCAGGTGCAGACCCAAAGCCGATGGCCTGCCCTGGCCCCCATTCAGGGGTACGAAATTCATCAGGGATCCACCCAGGCGGATCCCTCTGGCTGCCTGCCGCTGTTCGAGCAAGAGAACCTGGGCTGGCGGGATCCCACGGGTCGGATTTGGGGCAGCTATCTGCATGGCCTGTTTGACAACCACCTGTGGCGGCGACAATGGCTGAACTGGCTGCGCCGACAAAAAGGCTGGGATCCCTTGCCGGATCTGGAGGGCCACTATGCTCAGCAGCGGGAGCAATTGCTGGAGCGCCTGGCGGATCTGTGGCAGCCTCACCTGGACTTGGGCCTGTTGATGGAATAGCCCATCGGCGATGGGGGAGAGAAGTGGGGTGGGAGGCTATGTTGCGCCAGGTTACGCCAGCGCGACCGGAAATCCAGGATCCACTCAACCGGTTGCCTCGGCTACCTCTGCCTGACCCGAAGAAGTCCGCTCCGAAAGACTTATGCAACGCTGAACAAAACAGAACTTTGCCCAGCATCGCTGCTTTCTTCCTGCTTCAGCGACCCATGACTAGCGGCAGAGTTCACCCCCACCACCCCGCCAGAGGAGTCTCCACAGGCGTCA